>CALGYO010000071.1 GCA_937934715.1 uncultured Desulfovibrionaceae bacterium
CGTCGGCGTCCTGTTCGATGGCGCCGGATTCGCGCAGGTCGGACATCATGGGGCGTTTGTCATTGCGTTCCTCGACCTTGCGGTTGAGCTGGGAGAGCGCGATGACGGGCACATGGAGTTCTTTGGCCAGGGCCTTGAGGGAGCGTGAAATTTCGGAAATTTCCTGTTCGCGGGAATCCACGCGCTGGGAGGCCCGCATGAGTTGCAGGTAGTCCACCATGATGAGTCCCAGGCCGTGTTCGGCTTTGAGGCGGCGGCAGCGGGCGCGCAGTTCCATGGTGGTGATGGCCGGGGTATCGTCGATGAAGACGGGCGAGGGCGAAATATGGTCGGCGGCTTCGTAGAGCCTTGCCCAGTCGTCGTCATCGAGGCGTCCGCGCCTGAGTTTGGCCAGGTCGACTTTTCCCCAGGAGCAGAGCATGCGTTGCATGAGTTGCTCCATGGACATTTCCAGGGAGAAGACGGCGGTGGGGACGCCGTGCATGCAGGAGGCGCGCATGGCCACGTTGAGGGCGAAGGCGGTTTTGCCCATGCTGGGGCGTCCGGCGATGATGATGAGGTCCGAGGGTTGCAGGCCTGCGGTGTACTCGTCGAACTGGTAGTAGCCGGTGGGCACGCCGGTGACGAGTTCCTTGGTTTCCATGCGTTTTTCCAAGGACTTGAAGACGTCGGCCAGGATATCCTTGCCTGGGCGGACGCCTTTGGCGCCTTTGGAGTCGGCGATGGAGAAGATGGCCTGTTCGGACTGGTCGAGGAGGTGTTCGACCTCCTGGCCGGGCTCGTAGCAGTTTTTGATGATATCGGCCGCCGCGCCGATGAGGTTTCGCTGGATGGCTTTTTCGCGGACGATCTGGGCGTGGTGCAGGGCGTTGGCGGCGCTGACGGTGGCTTCGGCGAGGTCGGTCAGGTAGACGGCGCCGCCGATTTCGTCGAGTTTTCCCTTGCGGTTGAGTTCCTCGGCCAGGGTGACCAGGTCGATGGCGACGTTTTTCCGGGAGAGGTCGAGGAAGGCCTGGTAGATGATGCGATGGATGGGGGAATAGAAATCGTCTTCCCCGAGAATATCGATAAGGGAATGCAGGGTGCTGTTTTTGAGCAAAACGCCCCCCAGAACCGCCTGTTCGGCTTCGAGGTTCTGGGGGGGCGATTTACGCAGCAGATCGGCGGAAACCCTATCGAGGGCGTCCCCGGACAGCGCGGCTCCGGCCGAAGCCGGGAAGCCCGCCTTGTTATTCCGCGTTGTCTTCCTCGGACTGTTCACTTTCGGCCGCAGCTTCTTCGACCGGCGCTTCCGGCTTGTCGGGTCCTCCGGGCTTGGTCACGGTCAGTTTGATGGCGCCGCGAACGTCGGGGTGGAGTTTGACGGCCACTTCGAATTCGCCCAGAGCGCGGATGGGCTCGTCCAGGACGATCTTCTTGCGGTCGAACTCCACGCCGGCGGCGGCCAGGGCGTCGGCGATATTGGCCGTGGTCACGGAGCCGTAGAGCTTGTCGCCTTCGCCCACGCGCACTTCGATGACGATGGGGGTGGCGGCGAGTTTGTCGGCCATGGTCTGGGCGGCCGATTTGACGGCGTCCATCCGGGCCTGGAGTTTTTTACGCTCCTGTTCAAAGAGACGCAGATTCCCCTCGGTGGCGGGCATGGCCAACCCCTGGGGGATCAGGTAATTGCGGGCATAGCCGGGTTTGACCTTGACGGTGTCGCCAAGGCGTCCCAGGTTTTCTATGTCCGAGCGCAGAATGATCTTTTGCATGACTTCCCCCGCTTAGCCTATCTTCATCTTCTTTTTCAGGTCGCCGCTATGGGTGGCGGTGTAGTACAAGAGAGCCATCTGCCGGGCGCGCTTGATCTCGGTGGTCAGGCGGCGCTGGTGCTTGGCGCAGGTTCCGGTGATCCGGCGGGCGATGATCTTGCCGCGGTCGGTGATGAAGTCCTTCAGAATGTCCGCGCGCTTGTAATCAAGCGGCAGGTTCTTGTTGGCGCAGAACCGGCAGAACTTCTTTTTGGGCGTGAACTTTCTTTTGAAAGCCATGGCTTACTCCCCCTCGGCCACGAACTTGTCGGCCAGCTTGACGGTGACGAACTTCATGATGCCGTCGGTGATGCGGATGATGCGCTCCAACTCGGCGATGGTCTTGGCGGGGGCGGCGTACTCCAGACGGACATAGTGGCCGCGCGCCTGTTTGCGCACGATGTACGACAGATCGCGCATTCCCCAATCGTCGACCGTCAACGGTTTGCCTTCTTCGCGCTCGATGATGCCGGTCAGGTTGTCGAGAATTTCCTGACGGGCGTCGGAGGCGAGTTCAGGGCTGAACAACAACAACGTTTCGTACAGTCTCATGATTCCTCCTTGTGGTCTAAGGCCCTTCCCACAGCCGAAGGCTTGAGGAAGAGCAAGGCGAAAGGGGGTTGTTACCCCTGGGGTTCCGCCTTGTCAAGCGGACCGGACGATTTGTTTCGCCGCCCGGAAATCCCTCCCGCTTCGCGACGTTTTTTCCATCCAGGCGGCCCTGCGCCTTGCAATGGCGGAGCGGCGGGTTTACAGCGGATTCATGCGTATCAGGTGGAAACTCCTTATCATCCTGCTCCTGCTCATCTTGCCGCCCCTGTGGGCGGTGCGCTGGTATTCGGCCAGGGAAGCCAGGATGACGGGCGCCGGGATCGCCTGGGACCAGGCCCAGACCCTGACGCAAATCGCGGACCGGGAGCTTTTGCAGACCGCGGACATGTATGCGGAAGCCCTGTCCGACGCGGCCGGTCTTTTGGAGACCTCGCTGAAGATCCTGGCCAAGGAAACGGCGGAATCCCTGGCGGACCCGGCCAGGGAAACGCGGCCGGTCTTTTACGCCAGGGATTTCGTCGCGGGAAAGGCCATTCCCGGTCTCAAGCCCCTCGCCCCTCCGGATGAGGAAGCCGGAGGGTTCGGCCAGCCCGGCCAGGAGGACGCCAAATCCGCGCCGCCCTCGCCGCTTTTCATCTCCTTCGACGTCCCCGCCTTTTTCATCGCTCCCGGAGCGGATGAGGCCCAAGGCGCCCGGGACGCGCAGCGCCTGTATCTGACGGTTCCGCTCTTGAAGCTCCTTTTCCAGGAGCGCCAGAATCGCATTCTCTGGGCCTACGTGAGCCTCGCCGACGGGACGCACATGACCTATCCGGGCCATGGGGGCTTTCCGCCGGACTACGATCCCAGATCGCGGCCCTGGTATACGGACGCCCTCCGGCTGGACGGCCTTTCCTGGCGCATCATGGTGGACGCCGTGACCTTGCGGGTGGCGGCCAACCTGTCCATGCCCATACGCGGGGAAAACGGGGCGCTTTTGGGCGTGGCCGGAATCGACGCGCCCCTCGGGACGCTCCTGCCGGACAACGATCCGACCCTGCGCTGGACCAGGGACATGCGGGCCGTGCTCGGAAAAACCGTGTCCCTGCCGGACGGGAAATGGGGCCTGGACGTCATCGCGGGGCATGACCAGACCGGCGGGAAGGACTGGCGCAAACCCCTCAAACCCGAGCGCATCATCCCGCCCGAGGGCGAGGCGGCGGCGCGCATGTTCGCGGACCTGGCCGCCCACAAGGCCGGGGTGGTTCGCCTGCCCTACAAGGGCAAACCCTCCTCCTGGGCCTACCAGCCCATGGGACGCGGGGACGGGGTCCTCCTCTTGATCGTTCCCCACGAGGCCGTGACCGCCGAAGCCGTGGCGGCCGAACGGCGCATCATTGACCGGACCGCGGAGATGGTCAAAATCACGGGACTTTTCACCGTCGCCGCCGTCCTGCTCGTGATCGTGGCGGCTTTTCTGGGCTCCCGGGCCATCGTCGCCCCCTTGCGCCGCCTCTCCCTGGCCGCCGAGCGGGTGGCCGCCGGGGATCTCACTGCCCGGGTGCCGGTCAAAGGCCGCGACGAACTGGCGGACCTCGGCCGGGCCTTCAACGACATGACGCCCAAACTGGAGGAACGGCTGCGGCTGAAGAACGATCTGGCCCTGGCCATGGAGGTGCAGCAGCTGCTGCTGCCCATGCGTCCGCCCTCCCTGCCGGGCCTGGACATCGCGGGCGCCACCTTTTTCTGCGACGAGACCGGGGGCGACTATTTCGACTATCTGGCCTTCGCCGGGGACGCCTGCCACACGGACGTGATCGTGGGCGACGTGACCGGACACGGCATCTCGGCGGCCCTTTTCATGGCCACCGGCCGGGCGCTCATGCGGGCGCGGGCCTGCGACGCCCCGGATCCGGGCGATCTGCTCACCAGGGTGAACGCGCTTTTATGCGACGACACCTTCGAATCCGGCCGGTTCATCACGCTCTTCCTGCTGCGCCTGGAAAACGGCGGCCTCTCGCCCGGGGGACGGCTTCGCTGGTGCCGGGCGGGCCACGATCCGGGGATCGTCTACGATTCCGGAAAAGACGTCTTCACGGAGCTTATGGGACCGGGCATTCCCCTTGGGGTGGAGCCCTCCTGGCGCTTCGAGGAATCCACCGGGCCGGGGCTGTCCCCGGGCATGGTCCTGGCCATCGGCACGGACGGCATCTGGGAAGCCCACGACGCGCGGGGGGACATGTTCGGCCGGGAGCGCTTCCGGGAAGTTCTCCGGGCAAACGCGGGCCGTTCCTCCCAGGAAATCGTCGAGGCGACGGTGGCGGCTGTGCGCGCCTTCCAGGGGGATATCCCCAGGGAGGACGACATCACCCTTGTCATCATAAAAGCCTTGCCGTAGACTGCCGGAAGGAGTTGGGAGGAGTCTCATGCGAGCGCTTATTGTTGACGATGACGCCGCAAGCCGTCAGGTCTTGCGCGCGCATCTTTCGGCTGTGGCGGAGACCGCATTGGCGGAAGACGGCGCAAACGCTGTTCTCGCCGTGATCGACGCCCTGGCCAAGGGCGAATCTTTCGACCTGGTTTTCCTCGACATTCTCATGCCCGGCATGGATGGGCACCAGACCCTGGACAAGATCCGCGAGGCCGAGGACGCCGCCTGTCTGCCGCCGGACAAGCGGGCCAAGGCGATCATGGTCACCTCCATGGACGACGAGGACAATCACATGACAGCCCTGTTCGACGGACTGGTGGCCGCCTATATCGTCAAGCCCGTGAACAAGCGCGAGCTTTTCGACAAGCTCGAAGCGCTTGGGCTGACCGCCTGACGGCGCGCCCGGTTCGACGCGTTTTTCCGCTGGTTTCCTGAAAGCCTCCGGACGCCGGACGCCCGGGCTCCTTTTCCCCGCGCCCCCGTCCGTCGCCGCAGCCTCCTTTTCCCCAGGCGCCGTTTGCGTTGTTCCGCCCTCCCGCGATGTTCGCCGCCCGCGCCTGCGCGCCCGTGAGCCCGTGAACCGGAGCGGACGCCCGCCGCTCGCATGGGAGCGCCAAACCGCGCGCCCGTGGACCGGGGTCCCGCGACAGACGCCCGCCCCCCTGACGGACCGCCCCCCTGACGGACCGCCCCCCTTCTTTCCGATATGTATATTTGACTTTCGTTATTTATATATACATACTCCATTCATGCGCATCGTCCTCCTTTTGCTCGTCCTGCTGACCGCCGCTCCCGGGCCGGCCCTGGGGGAACGGCTCTACGGCGACGCCGCCGCCGTGGTGGCGGCCGTGCGCGACGGGGACACCCTTACCGTGGACATCGCGGGCTGGCCTGCTGCCGCGGGACAGGCGGTGGGGGTGCGGCTGGCCGGGGTGGATGCGCCGGAATTGCGGTCCAAGGACCCGGCCGAGCGGGAGCGGGCCCTGGCCGCCAGGAGCCTGACCTTGTCGGCCGCGCCTCCGGGAACCGCGATCGAATTGCGCAATATCCGCCGGGGCAAGTATTTCCGGTTCGTGGCCGACGTCTACGTGGATGGGGTGAATCTGTCCCAGCGACTTTTGGAGAGCGGGCTGGCCAGGGTCTACGACGGGCGGTAGAACGGCGCCCCTTCGGGAGAGGATGGGGCGCCAAAACCGGGGCGCCAAATCGGGCGCCAAAACCGGGGCGCCGGAACCGGGGCGCCGGAACCGGGGCGCCAAAACCGGGGCGCCGGAACCGGGGCGCCA
>CALGYO010000072.1 GCA_937934715.1 uncultured Desulfovibrionaceae bacterium
GATGTAGCCGTGACTGGAGTTCAGACGTGTGCTCTTCCGATCTGGGGTTCGGGGCGGGGTGGTTGGTTGTATCGTTTGGTTGCGGCTTTGCCGCTGGTTTCCGTTATTTTCAGCCCGGGCGGGGAAGAAGGCGTCGCGAAGCGCGCCTTCTTCCCCGCCCGGGCTGAAAATAACGGAAACAGTAGCCATCGAGGCTTTCGCCTCGACAGTGTTGGAATTTTTTCTTCCATATCCGGCTTGGGTCGGCGTCGCGTCGAGCGCTTCGCGGCGCAAGCCGTTCGTTGGTATTCATGGGCTTTTTCCGGGAAAAAAGAAAGCGCCCGAAAGCGCTTCACGTCCGCATCCCCAAGCGAAGCCCGATGTCTGAAAGGAGAAATCCACCACAGCCCCGCGACGTTCCCCTCCCGTTCCCCGCCTTTACGCGAGACGGGCAAACTGGAACCACGCGAAGCGCCGGTAAAAGCTTTTGAAGGGAGTCCAGGGGGAAACTTTCGCAAAAGTTTCCCCCTGGCCGCCGGAGGCATTCTTCTTTTTCCGTCTACCAGGCGAACAGCGGGTAATCCCGGGCGAACTTTTCCACTTCCAGCCGGATTTCGTCCAGCCTAGTCTCGTTGTCGCGGGCTTTTACGGCGGCGTCGATCCAGGAGACGATTTTTTTCATTTCCTCTTCGCGCATGCCCCGGGTGGTCAGCGCCGGGCTGCCCAGGCGGATGCCCGAGGTGACGAAGGGGGAGCGGGTTTCGAAGGGAACCGTGTTCTTGTTGACGGTGATGCCCGCCTTGTCCAGGGCCAGTTCCGCTTCCTTGCCGGTGACGTCCTTGTTGGTCAGGTCGATGAGCATCAAGTGGTTGTCGGTGCCGCCGGACACGAGCTGATAATTCAGGGCCATGAGGCCATCGGCCAGGGTCTGGGCGTTTTTGACGACCTGCTCCTGGTAGGTCTTGAAGGCCGGGCGCAGGGCTTCGCCGAAGGCCACGGCCTTGGCGGCGATGACGTGCATGAGCGGGCCGCCCTGGATGCCGGGGAAGATGCTGGAATTGAGCGCCTTGGCGTTTTCCTCGTTGGCGAGGATCAGTCCGCCGCGCGGTCCGCGCAGGGTCTTGTGGGTGGTGGAGGTGGTGAAGTCGGCGATGCCCACGGGGGTGGGGTGCAGGCCGGTGGCCACGAGGCCCGCGATGTGGGCCATGTCGACCACGAGCTTGGCGCCCACGGCGTCGCAGATTTCGCGGAAGCGTTTGAAGTCGATGATGCGCGGGTAGGCGCTGGCGCCGGCCACGATGATTTTGGGCTGGCATTCCTTAGCCTTGCGCTCCAGCTCGTCGTAATCGATGGTCCCGGTTTCCTTGCTCACCTGGTAGAAGGTGATCTCGTAGAGCTTGCCGGAGAAGTTGACCGGGCTGCCGTGGGTGAGGTGGCCGCCGTGGGAGAGGTCCATGCCCATGATGGCGTCGCCGGGTTTGAGTTGGGAGAAATAGACGGCCATGTTGGCCTGGGAGCCGGAGTGGGGCTGGACGTTGGCGTACTCGGCGCCGAAGATTTGCTTGGCGCGGTCGCGGGCCAGGTCTTCGGCGATGTCCACGTATTCGCAGCCGCCGTAGTAGCGCTTGCCGGGGTAGCCTTCGGCGTATTTGTGGGTGAGCACGCTGCCCTGGGCCTGGCGTACGGCGGTGGAGGTGAAATTCTCCGAGGCGATCATTTCGAGTTTGCCGGTCTGGCGTCCGATCTCCAGGGTCACGGCGCGTCCGACTTCTGGGTCTTGCAGGAGCAGTTCTTCCATGTGTCTCTCCTTGAAAAACGAGGGCGGGGGAAAGACTTCCGCCATTTCCCCCGCTTCCTCCTTGGATATGCGTTAACGGGGTCGCCCCCGGGTTGCGCGTTGATCCGCCGGTCTATTCCTCAAAGGCCTTGTAGAGCATGCAGGCGTTGGTCCCGCCGAATCCGAAGGAGTTGGACAGGACGTTCGTCACGGCCTGTTTCCGGGCCGCGTTGGGACAGTAGTCCAGGTCGCAGCCGGGATCGGGGGTCTGGTAGTTGATGGTGGGCGGAATGACCCCTTCGCTTATGGTCTTGACCGAGAACACGGACTCTATGCCGCCGGCCGCGCCGAGGCAATGGCCGATCATGGATTTGTTGGCGGTGATGGGAATGTTCCCGGCATGTTCGCCGAACACGTCCTTGATGGCCCGGGTCTCGCACGCGTCGTTCAAGTAGGTGGAGGTGCCGTGCGCGTTGATATGTTCCAGTTCTTCGGGCTTCATGTCCGCGTCGCGCAGGGCGGCGCGCATGGCGAGCGCCATGCCGTTTCCGTCCTCCGGGGGCGCGGTCATGTGGAAGGCGTCGGCCGAGGCGCCGAAACCGGCCACTTCGGCGTAGATCTTGGCGCCGCGGGCCCTGGCGTGTTCCAGGGATTCCAGGAGCAGCAACCCGCAGCCCTCGCCGATGACGAAGCCGTCGCGGTCCTTGTCGAAGGGGCGCGAGGCGTGGGCGTAGTCGTCGTTCCGGGTGGAAAGCGCCTTCAGCGCGTTGAAACCGGCCACGGCCAGCGGGGTGATGGTGGATTCCACGCCGCCGCAGATCATGGCGTCGGCCCGGCCGAGCTTGATCTCCGAGAAGGCGTAGCCCACGCCGTGCATGCCCGAGGCGCAGGCGGAGGTGGTGGCCAGGTTGGGCCCTTTGGCGCCGGTGAAAATGGAAATCTGGCCGCCCGCCATGTTGGCGATCATGGTGGGGATGAAAAACGGCGAGATGCGTCCCGGGCCGCGTTCCATGAGCACCTGGTGGTAGTGCTCCAGGGTATCCAGGCCGCCCAGGCCGCAGCCCACGATGACGCCCACGCGTCCCGCTTCCTCCTCGGGGATTTTCCAGCCCGCGTCCTCGAGGGCCATGAGTCCGCAGACCACGGCGTACTGGGTGAAGCGGTCCATACGTTTGGCCTGTTTGGCCGGGAGGAAGGCGGCGGGATCGAAGTCCTTGATTTCCGCGGCGAAGCGGGTATCGAAGCCTTCCGCGTCGAAGCGGGTGATGGGCGCGACGCCGCTTTTGCCCGCGAGGAGGTTATCCCAGCTGGCCGCGAGGTCGTTTCCGATGGGAGTGATGGCCGCAAGGCCGGTGACGACAACCCTTTTTCCAATCATAGAGCGTTCCTGTTCCGGTCGCCGGAGCGCGTCATCGTGGCGTTTCCGGAAAACGTGCGGACGAATTCCGGGAACGATATATCACGGTTATTACGTTTCCCTCAAAAAATGCCGTCGTATGCGTTACGCAGCGCCGCCAGGGGGCGTTCAACGGCGGCCGGGTTCGGCCGGGTGCGGCCGGATGGCTCATAAAACGGACGCGGGCTTTCCCGGCGATGCGGGAAGGCCCGGCGGAACCGTTTTGCGCGTAACGGACGGGCCTTAGGCCTGCTTTTTCTCGATAAAGGAAATGGCGTCCTGGACCTGGAGGATCTGCTGGGCGTCCTCGTCGGAGATTTCCACGCCGAATTCCTCTTCCATGGCCATGATCAGTTCGGTCAGGTCCAGGGAGTCGGCGCCCAGGTCATCCACGAATTTGGCCTCGGGTTTGACCTCGGCGGCGTCCACACCAAGCTGGTCCACAATGATTTCTTTGACTTTTTCAGCTACGGACATGATATCCTCCACAATGCATTTGGGATTATCAGGGATGGCCTTACATATACATGCCGCCGTTCACGGACAGCGTCTGCCCCGTGACGTAGGCGGCGTCGCCGGACGCCAGGAAGGACACGGCGGCGGCCACGTCTTCCGGAGTTCCGGCGCGTTTCAACGGAATACGTTCGTTGAAGGATTCCCGGACCGCTTCCGGCAGGGCGCTTGTCATGTCGGTGGCGATATACCCCGGCGTGACGGCGTTCACCGTGATGTTGCGGGCGCCCAGTTCCTGGGCGGCGGTCTTGGTCAGGCCGATCAGGCCCGCCTTGGCGGCCACGTAGTTGGCCTGTCCGGCGTTGCCGGTCTGGCCCACCACGGAGGAAATATTGACGATGCGGCCTGTGCGGCGCTTCATCATGATCTTGGCGGCCTCGCGCAGGCAGACGAAGGCGCCTTTCAGGTTGATGTCCACCACGGCGTCGAAGTCCTCGTCCTTCATGCGGACCAGGAGGCCGTCCCTGGTGACGCCCGCGTTGTTGACCAGGACATGCAGGTCGCATTTGTCCTTGATTTCGCTGGCGAAAAACGCGGCGATGGAGGCGGGGTCGGCGACGTTGAGAAGGGCCGCCCTGGCCGAGCCGCCGGCGGCGGCGATCTCGTCGCAGACCGCCTGGGCCTGTTCGGGTTTCGAGACGTAGGTGAGGATGATGTCGAAGCCGTCAGAGGCCAGGCGTTTGGCCACGGCGGCGCCGATGCCCCGGGAGCCTCCGGTGACGAGGGCCGTGCGTTTTTGTTCGCTCATGATACCGCCTGAAGTGGTTTTGGGCGCCCTGTCCGGGGCGATACGGTCCGAATCCGGGAACGCATATCCTAATCGGGCCGCTAGATCAAATTCGTTTTCCTCCCGTTCCCGGAGGCCTTTGGGGCCGCATTTCAGGGGGGACGGGGAGGCGCGGCGGCGCGATCACGCAAACGGCGCCGGTTTCATCCGGACCGGCGAGGCGCCGCGTTAAAACTTGGCCAGGGCCGCGCCCCAGGTGAAGCCGCCGCCGAACACGGCGAACAGCACGGTATCGTTGGACTTGATTCTGCCCGCGTGCAGGGAATCGGCCAGGGCGATGCCAACCGAGGAGGCCGAGGTGTTGCCGAAGCGGTTCAGGGTGACGCAGACCTTGTCCGAGGGGATGCCGAGTTTTTTGGCCACGGCGTCGATGATGCGCAGGTTGGCCTGGTGGGGGATGAGGTAATCCACGTCGGCCACGGTCAGGCCGTTTTTGGCCAGGATTTCCTCGCAGGCGGCGATCATGTTGCGCACGGCGTGCCTGAAGACTTCCTGTCCGGCCATCTGCACGAAAAAGTCCTCGCCCACGGCGTCGCCAAGCCGCATGGGAGCGGCGGACCCGCCGCCCTTGACCGTGAGCAGCTCTCCCAGCGAGCCGTCGCTGTAGAGGATGACGTCCGTGATCTCGCCGGGTTCGCCGGGCTGGCCGCCGGTGATGACGGCCGCGCCCGCGCCGTCGCCGAAGAGCACGCAGGTGCGCCGGTCCTCCCAGTTGGTGCGGGAGGTCAGGGTCTCGGCGGCGCAGAGCAGGATTTTGGCTTCGGGATGGAGCGCAATGACGGAGCGGGCGTGTTCCAGACCGTAGACGAAGCCGGAACAGGCGGCGTTGACGTCCATGGCGGCCTTGCCGCGCACGCCGAGTTTTTCCTGCAGCAGACAGGCGGCGGGCGGACAGTAGTAGTCCGGGGTCAGGGTATAGAGGATGATATGGGTGATCTCGTCGGCTGAGACGTCGGCGTCGGCCAGGGCGCGTTTGCAGGCCCCAAGCGCAAGGTCGCTGGTGGCCTCGCCCGGGGCGGCGACGTGGCGTTCCTTGATGCCGGAACGGGTGGTGATCCACTCGTCCGAGGTCTCGACCATTTTTTCCAGGTCCGCGTTGGTGAGGACCTTTTCCGGGACGTAGAAACCGGTTCCGCGAATGATGGCTGGGTGTTTCATAAGCATAGACGCGCCCTTCGGCGCGGGATTATTCCTGGGACGGGCCGGGGCGCTTCGTCTGCGGGATAAGATCGTTGTTGGCGGCGATGCCTTCGATGAGGTGCTCGTTGGCCCGGTTCCGGACGAATTTGGACGCCATGTGCACAGCGTTGGCGATGGCCTTGCTGTTGGAGGCGCCGTGGCAGACGAAACAGATGCCTTTGAGCCCCAGAAAGGGCGCGCCGCCGTACTCGGCGTAGTCCACCAGGCGGGAGAAGCGCTTGAGGGAGCTCAGCGCCAGGGTGGAGCCGATCTTGCCGAAAAAGCCGCGCTTGAGTTCGCCCTTGAGCAGGCGGCCGAAGGAGGAGGCCAAGCCTTCGGAGTGCTTCAGGATGACGTTGCCCACGAACCCGTCGCAGACCACCACGTCCACCACTCCGGTAAAAAGGTCGCGGCCTTCGATGTTGCCCGCGAAATTGAGCGAGCTTTTCATGAGAAGCTCGAAGGCTTCCTTGACCAGGAGGTTGCCCTTGCCGTGCTCCTCGCCGTTGGACAAAAGCCCGACCCGGGGGTTGGGCACGCCGAGCATGAACTTGGCCAGGATGTCGGCCATGATGCCGAACTGGAGCAGATGGAAGGCCTTGCAGTCCACGTTGGCCCCGGCGTCCGTGAGGACGAAATGGGACTTTTCCGTGGGCATGAACGCGGCCAGGGCCGGACGTTCCACGCCGGGAACGCGGCCCACGGTGAACATGCCGCTGGCAAGGGTGGCGCCGGAGTTTCCGGCGCTTATCATTCCGTCCGCGAGGCCCTGCTTGACCAGGGTGGCCGCCACCGTGATCGAGGAATCCTTCTTTTTGCGCAAGGCTTCGGAAGGCTTCTCGTCCATTTCCACCACCTGGCTGGCATGGACGATCTCGATGGCGGTCTTCTTGCCGTCGTACTTGTCCAGCTCCTCTTTGAGCTGGACGGAGTCGCCGACGAGAAGAACCTCGGTCTTGCCGTTTTTGACGGCCTGTACGGCGCCGGCCACGTTGACGGAGACGCCGAAGTCTCCGCCCATGGCGTCCACGGCGATACGGGGCTTATTGTTCGCCATCTTCCTTGCGCAGCATCTGCTTGCCCTTGTAGGTCCCGCAGCTGGGGCAAATGCGATGGGACAGGGTGGGCTCGCCGCACTGGCAATAGATCACATTGGGCACGGCCACATGGTCATGGGCCCGGCGCGTTCTTTTCTTGGCCTTGGAGGTTCTTTTTCTGGGTACCGCCATGATCGTATCCTCAACAGGTATGTTTTCCCGGATGCCGGGATGCTATGGAGCATGCCGCCGAGGCTCCCCGACGGAGCGGCGCGGCCCGGATAGTCTTATTGATCGTCCTTGGGGGCGATCTTCATCTTGCGCAGGGCGGCGAATCTGGGATCGCCCGCGTCCTTTTGGCAGGAGCACTCGCCCTTGTCCAGTTTGCGGCCGCAGCCGGGGCACAGGCCCGGGCAGTTCTCGTCGCACACGGGTTTGACCGGCATGGCCAGCATGAATTCTTCCCAGAGCATGCCGGACACGTTCAGTTCCAGGATCTTGCCGCGCTGGCGGACGAGACCCTCTTCCAGCGACTCTTCGCCCTCAAGGGGAAGTTCCTCGAACAGTTCGAAGGTTTCGTCAAGCCGAATCAACGCGTCTTCCGCGCAACGGCTGCACGGCGTCGTCGCCTCGCCCTTGAACCATCCCTTGATAAGCGCGCCCCGGCCTTCGGGAATGACCGTGAACGCAGCCTCAAAAGGCGCGGTTTCGGACAATGTCACCGGCATGCCGAAGCGCTTGATCGGGTCGGCCCAAAGCGAAGGGTCGGAAAAAGAAAATTCCCGGCCTTGCGCCGGGATATCCGTAATATCAAGCCATACGTCGGACATGACTTCCCCCTGCGAACCACGCTTAGCTATAGGCGAACGCCGGGCTTGTCAAGAAAAAGCTTGCTAAAAACGGACCGGGCGGGTACCAAGCAAAGTTCTTCACGCGAACATTTCGCCCGGACCGCGCAACGGGGCCTTTGGCCAAGCGGGCCAGATCCGGACGGGACAAAATATTCTGGAGGTCGCGATCATGTCCAAGATGTGCGAATATTGCGGGAAAAAGCCCCAGGTCGGCAACAACGTCAGCCACGCCAACAACAAGAACAAGCGCCGCTTCAACCCGAACCTGACCAAGGTCCGGGCCCAGCTGCCTTCCGGCGAGGTCAAGACCGTGACCATCTGCACCCGCTGCCTGCGTTCCGGCAAGGTCGTGAAGCCCGCGGTCAACAAGCCCGCCGCCTAACGCGGTTTCTCCCGATTTTTCGACCGCCCGGCGAAGCCTCTTCGCCGGCGGTCTTTTCTTTTGCCCGAAAGGCCGCCGTCCGTTATTGGGCGGCGGCCTTTTCTTCCGTTTCCGCGCCGAAATCCACGATATTGCCCGGTCCGTCCATGGGCGCCCAGGCCCCGCCGCCTTCGGGCATGCGCGTCACCTTTCCCCAGGGATGTCCCGGGGGCGGGTCGATGACGCAGTCGCGCACGATGTTGTCGTGGCTGTATCCGCCGTGGAAATTCACGTCCGCGCCGATGCGGCAACGCTCGACCACGTTGCCCGAGGCGCTCCATTGAAAGGCCAGATGCCGGATGTTTCGCAACACGCTGTCCTCGAGACGGCAGTTGTAGGCTCTGGCGAAACGCACATAGCCTTCGCCGCCGGGGCCCTTGTTCCAGGCTCCGTCCACGTCAAGCCCCGTCAGGAGCGCCCCGTAGCTGTTTTCGACGGCCACGGCGTGGCGTCCCGCCATCCGCACGCCCACGTCGCGCAACGCGCATCCGGCCGTCCATTCCAGCCGGATGGCGTCGATGGCGTATTGCGGCGCCAGGCTTTCGTAAACCCCCGTCGCCTGCTCGGGCCGCATGCCCGGGACGTCCTGGACCACGGTGAAGTCGCGCAGGACCACCCCCGTCAGCATGTCCGGGAGGAAAACGCCGGCGCCCTGCGGAAAGTCCAGCCCGAGGGGGGCGCCCAGGTAGGCGATATTCCCTTTGATCTGGTCCAGGGGCGCGATGGTCTGGCGCACCCAGGGGTATTCCCGGTCCCATTTGTCCGAACCGATGGCGTCCAGAAAGGCGCGGTCGTTGGGCGCGCCGATCCACAGATAACGTTCGCCGCTAGGATCGGCGTCGCGCGCTTTCTTGTTCGGGTCGACCAGGACCAGGCGGTCGCCCCGCCTGGCCGCCTCCTCCAGGACCCCCCAACGGGAGCCTTTCGCGCCGCGCGCGAGCACGACCGCATCGCCCGCGCCCGCGTCGAAGCGGGCCTCCAGAATGGTCTTGTCCCTTCCAGCCCCGGCCAGGACCACCCCGTCGCGATCGATGACCACCGGCGCCTTCAGAAGCAGCCTGCCGGCGGGCAGTTCGATCACGACGGAATCCAGGTCCCGGGCCTGGTCGAGAGCCAGGCGGACGGCCTCGTCGACGAATCCGCCGGGCTGGGCTCCAAACCTGGAGGCGTCGATGACGGTAACCTTCCGGTCCGGCTCGGAGGTCTTGGCCATCACGCTCTCGGGGCTCAGGAAAAACGAGAGCGGAGGCGGTATGAGGGTGTTCGTGAGCAGACCGCAGAAGAAGAATAGCAGGAGCGCGTTCATGGTCACCAACAGATAGCGCATCCCGGCTTGCATGAAGCCGAACGCCGGACCGTCTCCCTCCTCGCTGACGGCGTTTGTCCGCTGGTTCTTGTCCCAGGTCTGCCGCTTGAGATTGTACATGGTCAAGAGCTTCACCATGGCCCCGGCCCACTGTCCGTACAGCAAAAGCGGAATATGGACCGAGCGGAGACGAAGTCCCTGAAAAACGTATATCCACAGGGTGGCCAGGCGGCTGACGCAAACCCAGATCAGATAGAAGGCGAAATAAAACGGGGAGCTGAAGACCGCGAGCATGATGGCGCTGGCCAGGCCGACAAGCGGGGTCCATGTGGTGAGGCGCTGGTCGATGAGGCACCACCAGATGAAAAAGCCCATCCGCTTCGGCCCAAGGGCGATGGCGCGGGCGTTGTTGCGCAACATGTTGCCGTACCAGCGCTTCATGAGCGAAAGGGAGGTCCTGAAGAAATGCTCGGATCGCGTTTCGATGGCCACGATGGCGGCGTCGGGCACGTAGAGCATCTCGAAGCCCTTCTTGAGCAGATAGAACCAGGTGCTTTTGTCGTCGCCCATGAGGAAACGGAACCGTCCGAAAAGCCAATGTTCCAGATGGTCGGCCTCCACGAAGCGGATGAACTCCTCGTTCAGGATGACGCCGGCGCGGTATGCGGAAAACCGGCCCGTAGCCGTCAGGATGCGCCTTGACAGGCTGTGGGACTGGAACAGGTGGTGGCGCTGGGCGAACTTGAGATCGTACCACCGCTGGAACAGGCCTTTGCCGTCGCTGGTCATGGCCAGATTGTTCACGGTGGCCACGGCCAGTTTCGGCATGAGCTTGAAAAGGGGCAGGGTCTTTTCCAGCGCGCCGTCGCAGAGCATGGCGTCGCCGTCCATGAAGATCACGATGTCGTTCCCGTTGTCCTCGTGCCAGGCCGTCACCCGGTTGCATTCGCGCGCGATCAAGCGCAGGGCGTGGCCCATGGCGACGCGTTTGCCCTGGGATTGGATCATGAACAGGATCCGGACCCGCTCTTGGTCGCTTTCGCGTTCGAGGACGGTCTGGATGCGCTGGATTTCCTGTTCCGACCCCACGCTTATGACCATGACCGCTTCGCAGGGCGTTTTCGCGCATTCGCGCAAGACGGACAGAATGACCATGCGGGAGATGGAGGGCAGCTCGAAATAGGAGGCAATCATGAAATAGATGCGTTTGGGATACTTGTCTTCAAGGGCTTCGGCGGCCTTGCGCAGCTTCGGGAAAAACGTCTTGCCGTAGATGCGCTGACGAACGATGTGCACGAGCTGCCATAAATAGCGCCACAGCCCGAACAGGCCGAAGACGACGACGCCCTCCTTTTTCACGAGCCAGGCCCGTTCCGGCAGAAACCACAGCAGGCAGGCTGTGGCGCAGAGCCAGAAAAAGGTTACGGGCAGGGATCGCGCGGCGGCCTGGGCGACGGACGAAACGGGCGAATCCGGAGCCGCGAGGCCGTTCGTTTTCGGCTTCACAGGAGACGCCCGAGTTTCGCTTCCAGCTTGGAGCGCAGGGAGGATTTGATGGTGACGATGGCCGCCAACCCCATCCTCACCGCGGGGTTGTCCGTGTCCAGGAGAATTTTGACCGGGACTTCCGAAAGGGTGAGCTCCATATCCTGCGAAGCGCTGGCGTTGGACAGGGCCTGGCGCCCGAGGGCCTGGACGTATCCGGTCACATGCAGGCCGATGGAGGGCAGGAACACGTCCGTCCTGGAGCCCGGCGCGATGCCCTGGGCCTCCTCGTAGGTGAACCGGGCGAGAGCCCAGGGATGCGTCCAGTCGAGGGGCCGCAGGGCGATCACCTTGTCCCCCTTCCGCAGAAACGAGCCGGGCGTCTGCTTGATGGCGAACGTTTCGCCGTCGGCCGGGCTGACGACCTTGGTTTCCTCAAGTTTGCCGAGGGATTGGCGCAGGGCGGCCTGGGCTTCGCGCACCCGGGCGTCCTTGACGTCGAGCTGGGCCCGCAACACGTCGAGTTCGCCGTGCACCGCGCCGTTGGAGCCCATGAACTTGCCCTGATCGGAGCTTTCCTTGTTCACCCGGGCCATCCTGATTTGTTCGCTCAACGCCCGTTCTTCGTTCGCGTACGATTCGTAGGTCTTGAGCCGCTCGTCCATGTAGGACTGGCTGACGGAACCGCTGGAGAAAAGCCGTTGAGCCCTTTCATACTCCGCGCGCGAAAAGGTCATCTGGGCCCGTACGGCGTCGCGTTGGGCCTCGAGCCGGGCCAGGGTCTGGGCCGCCGAGGCGCGGTAGAGGGCCTGGGCCTTGATCTCGGACGCGATGGCGGCCTCCACCTCCGAGCGTTCCTTTTCAGCGGTCGCGATGGCCCGCTCCTGCCTCTCCACGTTGCGCGTCAGCTCGCCGTTTTCCAGGGAAAAGAGGACCTGCCCCTTTGTGACGCGTTGGCCTTCCTGCACGCCGAGGGATTCCAGGCGTCCGTCCGCTGGAGCGTCCACGTTGACGAGCGGCATGGAAACGATGGCCCGAATGCTGGTGGTTTGGGTCAGGTTATAAAAAAAGACCACGCCGATCGCCGCGATGAGGGCCAGACCGGCCAGCCAATACAAAAGGCTCCTCAAATAGAAGCGGCGCTTGAACCGCTGCTTTTCGACGTCCGTGTAGGGGGTTTCAACGTCCATGGGGAGTTCCAGGCCGTCGATGCGGCTGATGACGCCTTCGGCCTCTCCCAGCCGGCCTTCGATGCTTCCTTCCACATAGGTCTTGAGAATCCGCTTGATGCGGGGAGGGAGCTCCTCGAAGACGAAGCCCGCCCGGCCGTTCCGGCTCCAGGTCGAGCGCACGCGGATGACGAACGTGACGTCGACCTCCTGAAACGGCAGGATGAGCGTGACTCGTCCCGTCCAATGCTCGGGAATTTCACCGGGTTCGCAGGCGATCTGGAATCCGCCGAGAGACCAGTCCAGGACCTCGTAGCTCTTGTCGTCGATGCGCGCCTGGGCGGGCAGTTCTATGCGGTGGAATTTGCGGGCGGTGTTCTTTTCCAGTCGTACCTGCATGCGTATCTCTCCAACCCCGCGATCCTGAGGAGCCGTAAGGGGCGCTGTCGTTTATTCCTTGAGGAACCGGTCTTGCGCGAAACAGGCCCCATTCTCCGGCCCGGCGCCTACGTGGCGCCGGAACGCGGGCGCGCGGGGACGCGCGGGGTTCCGGACGCTCCAATCCATCCGGGCGGTTCTCGCCGTGATCCGCGCATAAGGCCGGATCGGACCGCGCCTTATGGACAACGTCGCGGCGTAAAAACGCGGCGCCTTATCGGAACGCTCGCCCTTCGGGCGTCCTCAAAGAGGACGCCGGACCCTGAAGCGGTTTGAATGGGGCAAGGAACGCGGACAGGAGGGGAGAAACGCATCCGCATCGTGTTCGCCGTTTTGCCGGACATATCCTCTCCGCAAGGGAGTTCGGCGCGTGAACGAGCCGCTTTTGCCCAACGCATGTCGTAGCATAGAGGAGAAGCGCATATGTTGAACTGCGCGTTGGGACTCCGGAACGAGCCGCAAAAAGGGCGTTATGAGCATCACGCGGGCATGCGGCGAAACGCCTGTTCCGCATGGCGCCAAACGTCACCAAGGAACCTGGCGTCTGTTACGGACGCCGTATCATGCCGGCCGTACCCGGAGCGTTTGTTCATCAACCATGAGGCATTTGCTTCACAGCGCTTTACAAAACGGTATTGATTTTTCAAGTTCTTTGCAATGGTATCTTATCTTGCTGGAATACATTGCCTTTTTGTGAGAATCTCAGGGCGGGCGCATCTCGCGGATGCGGGAGCTTCCTCGCCGGGCGCCAGGGGATGCGTTTTCGAACGAGCGCGATGCGGCGCTCGCCGCCATAGAGGGGGACGTTTTGAGAACGCGGCGCAAGGGCCTGGCCGGTTGCGGCGAACGCCGAACCTGCTCGCCTGGGCCGTCCCCTCGCGCGGATCGCTTGCGGGTCCGTGGGCGGGACGAAAAAAAGCCGGGGCCGCTTTACGCGACGCTCCGGCTTTTTTGCTTGCTCTTTACGGGCGGATGGGCGCCAGCGGCCTTTGGCGGTCCGGCCCTGCGGGAAGCCGCGCCGTTTAGCGGTCCGGGAGACGACCGGCTATTCCATTTCGTCCAAAAGGGCCTGGATTTCCTCGCGCAGCACCTTGACCGCGGCCGCCGAGGCGGACCGGTCGATCTCCTCCAGAAGCCCCATCTTGATGCGCGTGGCCGCGGCGTCCAGGTCCACCTTGGTGGAGCGCAGGGCCAGGGCGGCGCCAAGGGCTTCCACCCGCTGCGACAAGGCGGCGACTTCGTCCATGAGGCCGTCGATGTTCACGGGAGGGGGGGGAGCGGGGGGCTTGGGCAGGCTTTCCCTGAGTTCCGCCAGCGCGGCCTCTTTGGCCCGCCCGATCAGGTCGTCCGCGTCGGGCAAGGCGGCCTTCATTTCCGCCAGGACCGCGTCCTTGACGCCCGCGAGGTCTGAGGCGACCTGTTGGGCGACTTCCTGCGCGATTTCCCTCTTCAAAAGGGCGGCGTCGGGAACGGCTTCGAGCGCCTTGGCCGCCGCGATTTCGGCTGCTTGGGCCGCAAGGGCGTCCGCATCCGGCGCCAGGGCCTTGGCTTCTTCCAGAATTTCGTCCTTGAGCGCGTCCTTGACCAGGGCGGCCAGGGCTTCGGGCTCGGGCGCGGGAACGGGCTGCGGAATGCGCGCCAGGATATCCTCCCTGGCCTCGTCCAGCTTTGCGTCCACGAGCCGGGTCAGCTCGTCCTTGAACCCGTCCAGGCTGGCCGCGAGGTCCGGGGCTGTCGCGACGTCCGGGGTCTCCGGCGCGGCGGGAAGATCGGCCCGCAACGCGTCGAGCCCCTGGCGCAGAAGTTCCTGAAACCCGGCGGTCAGCTTTTCGCCCAGGGCTTCCAGGGCGTCCTGGCCGGGCAGGGCCGCGAAGCGTTCGTGAAGAGCGTCGACGCGCTCTTCCAGGGCCGCCATGCGGTCCTTGACGGCGGTGAATTCCTCGTCCGCGATCGCGGCGGCGTAAGCGGGCTGGGGTTCCTCGGCGGGCGGTCCTCCCGCCTGCTCGATGATGGCGTCCAGGGCGGCCAGGTCGATTCCGGCGGCCGCGCCGGCGGCGACGGCGGAATAGGCCGCCCCCCCGGGAGCCGCGTCAGGCTCGCCTGCGGGCGCTTCCTCGGGCGTTTCTTCCGGCGCCATGTCCAAGGCCTCTTCGGCAAAGGCCGGGATGGGCCCTTCCTCTTCTTCCTCAAGTTCGGCTTCAGGCTCGGCAGGCGTCGCGTCCGGTTCCGGAGCGGTCGCAATAGCCTCGGCGGCCTCAGCGGCCTCGACGTCCTCGGCCGGGGCGGGCTCTTCCGCATCCCCGGGCATGTCCAGGGCGGGCTCGAGGATGGCCTCATCGGCGACGAAATCAAGGTCCGGAAGCTCCAGTTCCAGGTCCGCGTCCAGCCCGGAATCGGCCTCTTGGGCCTTGGCGGCTTCAGCGGACGTCTCGACGGGTCCGGACGCGAGCAGGTCGGAAAGATCGGGCTCCCCGTCCTCGACAGCGGGCGCGGCTTCGGGGGCTTCCTCGATGAGATCGGTCAGATCAAGGTCCAACGCGTCGTCCCCGGTCCCGTCAGCGGCCGCGGCCAGGGGCGCGTTTTCGTCCGGGATCTCCTCGAGATCGGTCAGCTCCAGGATATCCTCGCCGCCCTGGCTCTCGCCGTCTTCCACCAGATCGGTCAGTTCGAGGAGGTCCTCCTCCCCGGCGGACGCGCCGGCTTCGTCATCCAGGGACGGCAGATCGGAAAGGTCGATGAGGTCGTCCGGAGCCGCCTGGCCCGTTTTTCCCGGGTCCGGTTGTCCGAAGTCCGCCAGGTCGTCGTCTCCGAGCTCCAGAATATCGTCGTCGCCTCCCTTGCCGGGAGCGCCTTTGGGCCCCTCGTCGGGCAACGCGTCGGAAAAGAGGTCTTCGAGTTCCTGGTCGAAGCTCATGTCCCCGGAGTCCTGGGGATTGGAAAGAGATGCGCCCTCAGGGCCGTCATCCATGATGTCGGAGAGGTCGATCAGATCGTCAGGCTTGCTTCCCTGGGCGGAATCTGGGGGCATTGATCACCTCGCTCCAGGCCTGGAAATGTTGAAAAAGGGGCCGTGGACGCCCGTCCCCGGCCCCCTTGCGGTCATTCAAATGCGGGCGCCTACTTCTTGTGGCACTCGGCGCACTTGGTCGGGCCCTTCTTCTCGGCCTTGTGGCAGCCGACGCAGGACTTCTGGCTCTTCATGTCGTGATAGGCGCGATAGAAAGACTTGTCGCCCTTCTTGTCATTGGTGTCGTCATGGCAGCCGGCGGACGCGCAGGCCTTGGGGTTGTCGCCATCCTTGTGGTGGCAAACCTTGCACTCCTGCTTGTGATTCGCGTGCGAGAAGGCGACCGGCGGCTGGGTGGCTTTCATGCCTTCAGGCGCTTTGATCGTCAGGTCCGCGGGAGCGTTAGCAGCATACAGCGCCGGCAGGCAAAAAAGGCCAACCAAGGCGGCGACCATGAAACCCACAAACATCGTCCTTTTCATCCCACTCACCTCCTAAATGTTTAAACAAAAGGTCCACATAGGCCAATACGGCCAGGATGCTCGGCCTGTCAAGGCGGGACGTGAATCCGCCCCGGCGTGCGGGGCGGCGGCGAATCAGGCGTCCGGACCTTGCAAGACGTATTTCCCGGCGTACCCGCGCGGCGTCAACATGCGATTGCCCACAAGCCGCGTCTGGGAGTTGCCTACCAGAAGAACGCTTAGCATATCAACCGCCTCGAAATCCAGCTTTTTCAACGGGAAAACCTGAATCAGGCAACCCGGCCGGAAAGCCCGCCGCACAAGGCCCGCCGGGACATCGTCTCCCCTGTGGGCCTGGATGATGCGCACGGCCTTTTCAAGCTGGTCCTTGCGTCTTTTGGAACGCGGATTGTACAGGGCGATCACGAAGTCCGCTCCGGCCGCCGCCTCGACCCGCTTTGCGATCATGTCCCAGGGCGTCAGCAGATCGCTCAAGCTCACCACCGCGAAATCGTGCATGAGCGGGGCTCCCAAAAGCGCCGCCGCGGCCGTCACCGCCGGAACCCCCGGAACCACGGAGAATTCCAGCGATTCCGCGAGCCCCCTGGCCTCCAGCATCTCCAGAACCAGACCGGCCATGCCGTAGACCCCGGCGTCGCCGCTGGAAACCACCACCGTGTTCGCGCCGCCCTTCGCCTCGGCGATGGCCCGCTCGCACCGGGCCACCTCGCCCGTCATCCCCGTGGCGACGACCCGTTTGCGCGCGAGCAGTTCCGGCGAGATCAGCTCGATATACGCGTGATAGCCCACGATGACCTCGGCCGAGGTCAGGGCGTCCGCCGCCATGGGCGTCAGGCACGAGGCGTCTCCGGGGCCAAGACCCACCACCGTCAGACGGCCAGGGCGACCGCCAGCGTCGCCCGCGCTGTTTTGCGCTTGCCCAGCGCAAGCTTTCCCGTCCCCGCAGACAACATCGCCGCCGCTTCGCATACGCTCGCTACTCCCATATGTTTGCGCACAAGCTCCGACGGATGCGGCGCTTGCGCCGCCGCCAGCTCCCGCGCGGAATAAAATCGCAATCCCACGTCAAGGGTCGCGGCGGCCTCGAGAAGCCCCGCCTCGTCCCGCTTGGCTTCGATGCTCGCCAGATACGCCAGACTGTGGAGGGACCAGCCGCGCTCAGCAAAAGTCCCTCGAACCAGTTCCACGATCTCGTCCGCGGATACGCCGCGGCGGCAGCCCACGCCCGCATGCAACGCCCTCGGACGCAAAACCACGGCCTTCTCAGGAACAAAGCCCGTGCGCCAGTCCGCCCGGATCTGCGGGCCGTCGCCCAATTCCAGCGGCGAACCCACATACGCGAACCGGCCCGGCCGGTCCGGGCCGCCCAGGTCCAAAACCCCCGCCGGATCGAAGACCAGAACCTCCTCCCCGGCCGCCAGCGCGCCGCTGACATGCTTCACCGCCCCGGGATTGTCCAGGACCATGCCCAGTTCGCGCGCCAACTCGTCCACCGCCGTCACCCCCGCCACGTCCGTGGCCGTGGTGATCACCGCCCGGCCGCCGACGGCCCTGGCAGCCGCCCGGGCCAGATCGTTGGCGCCGCCCGCATGCCCGGACAGCAGGCTGATGGCGAATTCCCCGGCCGCGTCCATCACGACCACCGCCGGATCGCGCGTCTTGTCCGCGAGAAGCCCCGCGACGGCGCGCACCACGATCCCGCAGGCCGCGATGCAGACGTGTCCGCGATAGCGCCCGAACGCGTCCGCCATCAGCTCCCGGAAGGAGCGAAAGCCGACGGCCCCATGTTCCGCCGCCATCCGTACGGGCGTATGCAAGGTCCCGCCGAGCGCGTCCCGCAAACGCGCCCCCAGGGCCGCCCCGGCGGGCGTCAGGGCGTAGATGGCCAGGCTGTGATCGAATCGGCGCGTCATGAAGGGGGGCCTCCGGCGGCTGGGGGAAGGGGAAACCCCTTTTGAGGAAAGGGGTTTCCCCTTCCCCCAGACCCCCATCCCTTTCCCGAAACCTTTTATCAGGCTTCGTGTGCGGGACGTTGGGTCGTCTCGCGCTTGGGGGCTGGCATGGGCGCTTGGAGACTTGCGCCTCGCGTGTATCTTCGCCCTTCCGTCTTCACGCGAGACGCGCAACCATAATCCCCGCGAAGCGCCGGTAAAGGTCTTGGAAGGGGTCCAGGGGGAACCTTCGCGCTGCTATCTCCATTTCTAAGACCGAGCAGAGCTCGGCCTAAGAACTGCCGTTCCTAAAGAAGGTTCCCCCTGGCGGAGAGGTCCGCAGGGGCGGCGCCCCTCCGCCGCGCCGTAGGCGCTCTCCCGGTTACGGCTTGAATTTCCTGACCGCTTCCAGCGTCATTTCGAAGTCACGGTCCGTATGCGCGAAGGAGGTGAAGGCGCATTCGAAGCCCGAGGGGGCGAGGTTGACGCCGTTTTCGCGCATATGCTGGTAGAATTTGGAATAGAGCGCGCTATCGGAGGTTTTGGCGGTCTCGAAGTCCGTGACCGGGGTTTCGGTGAGGAACAGGGTGAAGATGGAGGCGATGTGGTTGAGCTGGACGGGCAGTCCTTTTTCCTCCAGCGCGTATTTAAGCTCCTCGGCCAGGGTCTGGGTCCTGGCGGCCAGGGCGTGGTAGTCGGCTTTTTTGAGGGCGGCGAGCGTGGCGAGACCGGCGGCCATGGCCACGGGGTTCCCGGAGAGGGTTCCGGCCTGGTAGACCGGGCCGCAGGGCGCGATGTGCTCCATGATGTCGCGTCTGCCGCCGTAGGCGCCCACGGGGAAGCCGCCGCCGATGATCTTGCCGAGGCAGGTGAGGTCCGGGGTGATCCCGAAAGCGTGCTGGGCGCCGCCGAAGGAGACGCGGAAGCCGGTGATGACCTCGTCGAAGATGAGCAGGGCGCCGTGTTTCGTGCACAGGTCGCGCAGTCCCTGGAGAAAGCCCGGGGCTGGCAGGACGAGGCCCATGTTGCCGGCCACGGGTTCCACGATGACGGCGGCCACGTCGTGGCGCTGCTCGAAGATTTTTTTGACGGCCTCCAGATCGTTGTAGGGGGCGAGCAGGGTATGGCGGACGGTTTCGTCGGGCACGCCGGGGGTTCCGGGGATGCAGAAGGTGGCGACGCCGGAACCGGCGGCGGCCAGGAAGGCGTCGCTGTGTCCGTGGTAACAGCCTTCGAATTTGATGATGCATTTTTTCCCGGTGCATCCCCGGGCCAGGCGTACGGCGCTCATGGTCGCCTCGGTGCCGGAGTTGACCATGCGGACCATGTCGATGCCGGGCACGGCGTCGATGACGGCCTGGGCGAGCTCCACTTCGGCCGGGCAGGGGGCGCCGAAACTGGCGCCGCGTCCGAGGGCGTCCATGGCGGCCTGGGCCACGCCGGGGTCGGCGTGCCCGAGGAGCATGGGGCCCCAGGACATGACGTAGTCGATGAGGGTTTGTCCGTCCACGGTGGTCATGGAGGCGCCTTTGGCCGAGGCGATGAAGACGGGTTCGCAGCCCACGCTTTTGCAGGCGCGCACGGGGCTGTTGACCCCGCCGGGGATGAGGCGTTGGGCTTTGGCGAACAGGTCGGAAGATGCGGTCATGGTCTGCTCCGTGAGGCGGCTTGTGGTTGCAATCAGGCTTTTTGGGCGAAGGCCAGGATGTAGCCGTTCAGGTCCTGGATGTGAAATTCACGCATGCCGTAGGGCGTTTCGTGAAGATCCTTGAGAAAGGGCGCGGATTCGGCCAGCCGGGCGTAGCGTTCGTCCAGGTCGTCGCATTCGATGTACAGGGTGAGGGTCCCCCCGATTTTTTGGCCGGAGAAGACGGGCAGTTCGCTGGTCAGGCTTTTCCGGGATTGGAGGAACACTTCCACGCCGCCGCTTTTCATGATGGCGAAGGCCAGCGGGACCCGGGGCGACAAGGACCCGGCGGGTTCGCCGCCCGCTTCCGGGATGCCCATGACGAAGGAGAAGCCGAGGGTTTCCTGGTAATAGGCGGCGGTGCGGGCCACGTCCTGGACCATGAGATTGGGAGTCAATTTGGCGAGCGGCATGGGACGCTCCTTAGAAGTATTGCATGGATGTTTTTTTGAGTTCCTTGCGGCTTAAGAGCACGTCGTAGTCGTCGAGGCCGGAGTAGGCGGCCAGGTCGTTTATGACGCGGCGGCAATCCTCGGGCGATTTGGCGTGGACCATGGTGTAGAGGTTGTAGGTCCATTCCGGCGTGGTCACCCGGATGTAGCAGTGGCTGATTTCCGGACGGGCGGCCATTTTTTCGCCGATCTCGTCCACGTTATCCGCCGGGACGCGCCAGGCGACCATGGCGTTGGCCGAGTAGCCGGCCTTTTGATGGCGCAGGGTGGCGCCGAAGCGGCGGATTTCGCCGGAGTCCTTCATGCGGCGCAAGAGGTCGAGGACGTGTTCTTCGGACACGCCCGCCTTGGCGGCCATTTCGGCGAAGGGGGCCGGACCGTCGGGAAGGTCGGTCTGGGCCATGCGCAGGATTTCCCTGTCCGCCGGGGAAAGGGGCGCGGGCCGGCTTTGCGCGTGTTTCATCATATCGGTCCTTTTTGGGGATGGTGAAAGCCTTTGTCCTTATTCCTTTCATGTGCTAGATGCAACTTCCTCCCCGGGAGGGGGGAAAGGAGCGCGCATGAAGATCGCCGTTATCGGCGGAGGCAGCTGGGGCACGACCCTGGCCGACATGCTGGCCAAGAAGGGGCTCGACGCCAGGCTGTGGGTGCGTGAGCAGGAGGTCATGAAGGCCATCCGCTCCAAGCATGAAAACGCCTGGTATCTGCCCGGCCGCACGCTTTCCGCCAACATCGACGTGTCCATCGACCCCGGTCATGTGACCGATGGGGTGAAGCATTTCATATTCGCCGTGCCCAGCCAGCATATCCGGCGGGCCTACGAGCGGTTCTTGAAGCACCTGCCCAAAAAGCCGGTGATCATCTGCGCGAGCAAGGGCATCGAGCTCGAGAGCCTGAAGACCATGTCCGAGGTGTGCGAGGAGGCCCTGGCGCCGGTGAAGCCGGTTTTCGCCATGCTTTCCGGGCCGTCCTTCGCCTTTGAGGTCATCCAGGAGATTCCCACGGCCGTGGCCCTCGGATGCGCGGCGAAAAAGGCCGGGGAAGAGGCGCAGCGGCTTTTGTCCACGCCGTATTTCAGGGTCTACACCAACAGCGACGTGCGCGGGGTGGAGCTTGGCGGCGCGGTCAAGAACATCATCGCCATCGCGGCCGGGGTGGCGGACGGGCTCGGGTTCGGTTCCAACGCGCGGGCCGCGCTCATCACCCGGGGGCTTCGCGAGATGAGCCGCCTGGGAGTGGCCATGGGCGCGTTTCCCGACACCTTCAACGGATTGTCGGGCATGGGCGATCTGGTCCTCACCTGCACCGGGGATTTGAGCCGCAACCGCCAGGTGGGCATGCATCTGGCCAAGGGGCGGAAACTTTTGGACATTCTTGGCGACATGAAGATGGTGGCCGAGGGCGTCAAGACGGCCGAGGCGGTGCGGGCCCTGAGCGAAAAGCTCGGGGTGGAGCTGCCCATCTCGGACCAGGTGTATGAGATCCTGTACAACGGCAAGGATCCGTCCGAGGCGGTGCGCGAGCTCATGACCCGGGCGCTCAAACCGGAATAGGCGGATTACGTTTTCTGATGAGAAGGCCGGGCGGGCGACCGCCCGGCCTTTTTTTGTCTGTGTATATTTATAAATATATATTGATTTAAGTAATGCTATCGTGAAAATTTGCCTGAAATAGCAAGGAGGGCGAATGGTCAAGAAAATCGTAGCGGCATGCGTCTTCGTGACGTGGTTGTCGCCTTTGCCGGCGCGGGCGGAAATCAGTCAGAGGGAACTGGAGGAAATGATCGCCTTCGTGATCAACGTGAACGGAGGGCTCTGCGCAAAGGTCGTGCAAGTAAATCCATTGAAATTGGAGGATACGTATGAAGTCCGTTGCATAGAGTACAGGGGCGGGACAGGAACAGTGGAGTATATCCTGAACGCAAGAGAGGGAAAGGTGTTCAAAAGATAATGCGCCTGAGCGTGGCGCGCCGAGTCCGCTGGAAAAACAAAAGGCCGGGCGGTGGCTGACCGCCCGGCCTTTGAGGCATTGGATTTCGGATCAGGCGTGACTAGAACTTGTACTGCAAACCGAAGGCGACCTTCCAGGCATCCCCGTCCTTGGCCTGGCTGACCAAACGATGGCCCCAGACGCTGGACTGGAATTCGCCGTGGGACCAACCGGTCTCAAGGATCGCCGCCAGGTTTTCATAGATCATGTACTGGGTGTCGAAGTTCGCGCCCATGACATACTCTTTTTCGGTCAGGTCGCGACCCATCTGGAACAGGTCGTTGCCGAAGCCCAGGTAGCCATTGGCGGTGCGAATGGCCTGGGAGGAGTTGGTGCCGCGAGCATACGCGAAGGTCAGGCGATGGGTCAGGTTCTCGATGAACGAAATGTCGTTCAGGGAGGCGCCGATACCCCAGCTGCCGATCGGGTTCAGGCCCATGTAACCATCCTTGAAGGCCTGGCCGCCGTCGAACAGGAAGGAGTTGCCGCAGTTCCAAGAGGTGTTGATGTTGGGAAGACGCTCGGAACCGTTCATGGTGGAGTTGTCTTCACCGGTGGACCACCAACCGAACAGCTGCGGGGTCAGGATATCCCAGCCGGTGTACTCGACAGCGGCGTCGATAAACCAACCGTAGCGGCGGTTCTTGGTGCGGTCGCCCATGGCGCCCTGTCCGTAGATCACGTCGGCGTAGAACTTGATCGGGTCGAAGGCGGTCACTTCAAACACGCCGCCAGCCCACCAGTACACGGCCTGGGATTCACGGAAGCCGGCCGGGGTCAGCAGATAGCCGGCGGAAACCAGGTTGTCGGCCACGCCAGCGGAAGCGTAATCGGCGGCATTGCCGGCCACGCCCAGCACGGACCAGGGGATGATGGTGAAGCCATCCAGGGTGATGGGCAGGGCCAGGATGTAGGCATCCAGCTCATCAGGAACCTGAGTGGTGGTGGTGTCGTAACGCTGATTGGTGTCAATCATGCGGCTGAAACCGGCCAGGAGGCCCAGGGTGTCCTGAATCAGGGGGGCGCTCACGATGATGGCGGAGGTTTCAGTGTCCAGGATCAGGGAACCGGCCCAAATGGAAGCGACGGGCAGGGTGACGGACTGATAACCGGCGGTGATTTCAACATCGGTGTCCGGCCACTTGAACTGCAAGTAGGCCTGGTAGACGTAAAGGTTGGCGCTGTCGGCGTCCACGGTGAAACCGTCGTGACCCCAGGTGTCCTCAACCTTGACGCCCAAGCGGAACTTCAGGGCTTCGTTGGCCACGAAGTCGGTGCGCAAGCGGAAGCGCTCCCAGATGTCCAGGGGCTCTTCGGTCTTGGTGCCAGCGGCGTTCCAGCCGGTGTAGTTCTTGTTCCACCGGAAGTTGGCGCTGATGCGGGCATCACCGACCATCTTCACTTCCATGGCGGCCTGGGCGCTGGCGTACATGCCGAGCACGAAGGCGGCCATGAGGGCGAGAGTAATAATGCGTTTCATGAAATCCTTCCTCCATGAGTTGCCGATCCGAAGTCGTCCAATGCCGGCCGATGCGCGGGCCGCCATGCGGTCCAATCAATCGGTTGATTGAATGGGTAGCCCAGGGGCAAGGCCTTTGCAAGTGAATTTTTGACGGCGGTAATAATTTTTTAACCGTTCAAATTTTTTGCCGGGAACGGCTGTAGCCGGAAAAATCACGATATTTCACGCCGCCGGAACAGGATTGGGAACGTGAGCGCGAAAATCAAGGGAAACTCTTGACACGGAGGTTGCAACCCAATAGAAAAAAAGGATAATGTCAAAAAAAGAGACCATCCTCCTGGCGGCCGCGAAGCTTTTCGCGGATCACTCCTATCACGCGGTCGGCATTCGCGATATCGCGGTCAAAGCCAAGGCGAACAGTTCCCTGATTTCCTATTATTTCGGTGGAAAATCCGGCCTGCTTCTGGAGATCATCCAGCGGTTCATCGGCCTGTATCTGGACGCGCTGACAAAGGCCATCGAGGAATCGAAAGACCGGGAGGAATTCATCGGGAATCTGGTCCGGCGGTCCATCATCAGCGCCCGGTCCAACCGGCGGCTGTACATGGTGGGGCTCAAGGAACTCTACGTCCAGAACGAGCCGAAGATCCAGGAGGTCAAGGAGCATTTCGAGGAGGAGCGCTGGCACAGGCTGGCCGCTTTTTTCAGGATCGACGAGACCAGGCCCCAGAAATCCAAGCTTGAACGGGAAATCGTCTTCAAGGCGACCACGGCCATGGTCTTTTCCGATTATCTCATCGGGGACGGGCTCATCGTGGACGACGACGACCAGGTCGAGACCTATATCAAGGTCGTGGCCGATCTGGTCCGGCGCGGCGTTCCCAAGGCGCCCCCGCAGGGCCGCTCCACCGCGCCGGAAGCGGCGGCTAGCGAGGGGTTTTCCCCGCTGGCGCGCCTATGAGAAAGGCCGCCCTGCGTTCGCCGGACGGGCTCAGACCGCTGGCGGAGGTCCGGCCGCCGGCCTTCGATCAAATGAGCGCGCCCGGTTTGTGTTTTTCGCGCCTTACGCTCGAGCCTTGAACGCAGTCTGAGCAATACGAACGTTGTCAACAAAAAGGCCGTCCGGCTTTCGCCGGACGGCCTTTATTTCCTGTAGCGAAGCCGGACTAGTCCAGCTCGTACTCGTCGCGCCAGTCCCCTTCCTCGACCCATTCGGGCTGGCGGTCCTTGTCGAACACGCAGTCGCCGAGGACCAGGTGGTCCATTTCCGTGCGCATGAAGCAGCGGTAGGCGTCCCTGGGCGTGCAGACAATGGGCTCGCCGCGCACGTTGAAGCTGGTGTTCACCACCAGCCCGCAGCCGTGGCGCTCCTGGAAGGTCTTGATGAGCCGCCAGTAGCGGGGGTTGGTCTTCTCGTGCACGGTCTGGATGCGCGCGGAGAAGTCCACGTGGGTGATGGCCGGGATGTTCGAGCGCTGTACGTAGAGCCGGTCGAACATTTCCATCTTTTCATAGCCTTCGGGCAGGGGCTTGCGCTCCTTTTCCACCACGGGCGCCACCATGAGCATGTAGGGCGAGGGGCGGTCCTGCTCGAAATAGTCCGGACAGGCTTCGCCCAACACCGAGGGCGCGAAGGGCCGGAACCCCTCGCGGTATTTGATCTTGAGATTGAGCTTCTTCTGCATCTCGGGATTGCGCGGGTCGCCCAGGATGCTGCGGTTGCCCAGCGCCCGGGGGCCGTACTCCATGCGGCCCTGGAACCAGCCCACGG
>CALGYO010000073.1 GCA_937934715.1 uncultured Desulfovibrionaceae bacterium
CATGGCGCCCAGGGTCTCGGCCTTGGGATAGTCGTGGCTGGCCGAAACGACCAGGGGGACGATTTCCGCCGAGGTCCCGGCCTCGGCCTCCTTGACCGCCCGGCGGACGTCCTCTTGTTCGGCCGCCGTCAGAAAGCGCGATGCGAGATGTTCCATGGCCGCAACCTCCTACCAGCCGCCCGATGATCCGCCGCCGCCGAACGATCCGCCGCCGCCGGAAAAACCTCCGCCCCCGGAGAACCCGCCCCCCCCGCCGCCGAAAAACATGCCGCCGCCCCTGCTTCTCCCGCCGCCGGACCTAAAGAGAAACGGCGCCACGAGGCCAAGGAGCGCGCCCGCCGGGATGAGCAGCAGCACGATGAACATGGCCGCGGAAAGAAGCAGCGCGATGCCCGGCAGGATGACCGCGCCCAGGATGGCCCGCACGGGTCCGGGCAGGGCCCGCAGCACGGCCATGATGAAAATGCCGATGACGATGGCCGCGATGGCGCCGCCTCCCTCGTCCTTGCCGTGGGAGCGCCTGGGCTCGCCCTTGTATTCGCCGCGCGAGGCCTGGATGATGGCGGCCACGCCTTCGCTGACGCCCGCGTTGAAATCCCCGGCCCGGAAGGCGGGCGTGACCACGTTGTCCAGGATGCGGCCGGTGAGCGCATCGGTGAGGACGCCTTCCAGGCCGTAGCCCACCTCGATGCGCAGCTTGCGGTCGTTTTTGACGATGAGAAAGAGCGCCCCGTTGTCCTTGCCCTTTTGCCCGAGGCCCCAGGCTTCGGCCACCTTGATGGAGTAGTCCTCCAGGCTTTCGCCCTCCAGGCTGGGGATGGTCAGGACCACGATCTGGGTGGAGTCGGACCGTTCGAAGGCCAGGATCTCGTTGGTCAGCGCCTCCCGGGTCTGCGGGGAGAGCATGCCCGCCTCGTCGACCACCGGGCCGGTCAGTTCGGGAACGTCCAGGGCGAGGGCCGTCCGGCCAAAAACGGCCAGGACCGCCAAGGCGAGAAACGCCGTGAGCGCGCGTCGGAACATGGCTTTTCCCCCTGGTTAGAATTTCACCTTGGGCGCGGTCTGGGCCGCCTCGTCCGCCTTGTAGTACTCCTTGGGAGTCAGATGCAGGAGCACGGAGTTGGTCAGGGAGTTGGGGAAGGTGCGGATGGAGGTGTTGTAGACCTGGACCGCTTCGTTGAAGCGGGTCCGGGCCACGTTGATGCGGTTCTCCGTGCCTTCCAACTGGTGTTGCAGGTCCAGGAAATTCTGATTGGCCTTGAGGTCCGGGTAGTTCTCCACCACGGCCAGAAGCCGGGACAGGGCGGAGCTCAAACCGGTTTGCGCGGCCTGGAATTTGGCCATGGCCTCGGCGTCGCCGATGTTCTCCGGGGTGATGGTCGTCTGGGTGGCCTTGGCCCGGGCGTCCACCACGGCCGTAAGCGTGTCTTTTTCATGGGAGGCGTAGCCCTTGACCGTTTCCACCAGGTTGGGGACCAGGTCCATGCGGCGTTGCAGGGCGGATTCCACGTTGCCCCAGGCCGCTTTGACCGCCTCGTCGTTTTTCTGCATCTCGTTGTAGCCGCAGCCGGAAAGGAACAAGGCGGCCACAAGGGCCAGCAGGGGAATGATCCGTTTCATAGGGTCTCCTGGCCGCGCGGGCGGCGCGAAAACGTTCATTGCCGTCGGTTAGCCCGGGACGCGCGTCCCGAACCGGCCGGACAGGCGATTCAAACCTGATATTTTGAGCATAATCAGTCCTTTTTCGGAAACGGTCAATCCCCGGAAGGAAAAATCGGCCGCGTTGCGCTTTTGGGCGAATTGGCCGATAAGGATAGGAGCCATCGCCGTTTTTCCAGGCGCCAAGGGAGGAAATCGTATGGGACCGCTTCGTCACGCCATCCGTCTGGCGGCGTTTTGCCTTGCCGCGCTTTTGTGTTGCCCGATGGTTCCGGCCGCTTATCCGTCGGATGCGATCCCCCCGCAGCTCGCCCCCTGGAAGGACTGGGTCCTGTACGGTCATGAGAACGAGCTGTGCCCGCCGCTTGGAAACGACGTTTCGCGGCGGATATGCGTTTTCCCGCAAAAGCTCGTTTTGAGGCTTGAAGCGGGCGGGGCCGCTTTCGAACTTACGGTGGACGCCAAGGCGAAAACCGAAGTCGTCCTGCCGTATGCGCAAAACGCCTGGCCCAGGCTCGACGCCGGTCCCGAGAGCGTCGCGGCCGTGGCGGACAAGGGGGGCGCGCCCACGGTCCGGCTTTCCCCGGGCGAGCACCGGCTGACGGGGCGGCTCGCCTGGAGCGCGGCGCCCGAGAGCCTGCGGCTTTCTCCGCGAACCGGTCTTCTGGAGCTCTACCGGGACGGCGTCCTCGATCCCGCGCCCGATCTGTCTCCCTCGGGAGAACTGCGTCTTTCGGCCCAGGGCGCCGAGGCGGCCAAGACGCCGGAAAACGCCCAGGACGTCACGGTGTTCCGGCTCTTCACGGACTCCATTCCGGCGGTGGTGACGACGGCCGTGCGCCTGGACGTGTCCGGCATGGCCCGGCGCATCGAGCTGCGCGGGCTTTTGCCCGAGGGATCGGAACCCCTGGCCGTGCGCGGTCCGCTGCCCCTGGCCTTCGGTCCGGAAGGGACGCTCATCGTCCAGGCCGGTCCCGGCGGCTACATGATCGAGGTGGACTCAAGGCTCTCCGGTCCGGTGGACAGGATCGGCCCCATGGCCTGTCCCTTTGGCCCGGAAATCTGGTCCTTCGCGGCCAGGCGCGATCTGCGCGAGGCCGAGGCGGGCGGGCTGGCGTCCGTGGACCCGGCCACGACCCGCATGCCCGGGGCCTGGACGGGCTATCCGGCCTATCTGGCCGAAAAGGGCGCGGTCATGACCTTCACGGTCCTGCGCCGGGGGGTGGAGACGGGGAAAAACGATCTGTCCATCGACCGGGAATTGTGGCTCGATTTCGATGGCCGCGGCCTGAGCGCGCGCGACCGGGTTTCCGGGACCATGGTCGAGGGCTGGACATTGTCCATGACCCCTCCCGGAGAGCCGGGCCGGATATCCGTGGACGGCAGGGACCAGCCCATCGCGCTTCTGGGCGATCCTCCCGCGCCCGGGGTGGAGGTGCGCCGGTCGCGGCTCAACGTCATGGCGGAATCCCGGTACCCGTCCTTTGAGGGGAGCTTTCCGGCGGCGGGCTGGAATAGGGATTTCGGCGCCGCTTCGGCCCTTTTGCGCCTGCCCCCGGGCTGGCGTCTTTTCATGGTTTCCGGCGCGGACGCTTCCACGAGCTCCTGGACCGGCCGCTGGAACCTGCTCAACATTTTTCTGACCCTGGTCATCTCCCTGGCCGCCTTCAAACTGTGCGGCAAGGGGGCCGGATTCGCGCTGTTCGCTTTTCTGGCCCTGTCCTACCACGAGGCCGACGCGCCGGTCGTCCCCTGGATCGTCCTTCTGGTCTGCCTGGCCCTGCTCATGGTGACGCGCGAGGGGGTGAAGGCCAGACGGGGAAGCGTTCTCAGACGGCTGGTCACGGGACTCTACGCCCTGGCGGCGGCGGTTTTGGCCGTGTCCAGCGTCGTGTTCCTGGTCACCCAGCTGCGCTACGCCATCTATCCCCAGCTCGAGCCCCAGCCCTACGAACCCAGGGCGGCCATGTCCCGGGCCAACATGGCCCCGTCTCCCGTTCCGGCCGCGCCCATGCGGACCATGGCCAAGACCGCGCCCGGCGAGGCCCCGGCCGAGGATTTCGCCGTCATGGAAGCCGCTCCGGAAACGGCGGACGCGTCGGCGTCTTCGTCCCTGGCCGGAACGGGCGCGGGCGGGGGCGTCAAACAAAAACGCCTGGAATACGACCCCTACGCCCTGGTCCAGACCGGTCCGGGCATGCCGGACTGGAGCTGGCGCGCGGCCCGGCTTTCCTGGAACGGCCCGGTGACCGCCGGGGAATCCGTCCGGCTCTATCTCATTTCGCCGGGCATGAATCTCGCCGTGGCCATTGTTCGGGTCCTGCTTCTGGGGCTCGCCCTGTGGCTCACGGCCGCGCCGCGCCGCCTGCGGGGGATCGGGGGCGAGCTGTTCCCTGAAAGAACGGCGGCCAAGGCGGGCGGAGCCGGGGCGGCGTTTGCGCTGGCCCTGACCCTTGCCGCCCCGGGCGTTTCCCAGGCCGCGGACTTCCCGCCCAAGGACATGCTGGACCAGTTGCGCGCCCGGCTGCTGGAACCGGCGGACTGCTTCCCGGATTGCCTGGCTGTTTCCCAGGCCGCCATCCGCCTGGACGAGGGGAGCCTGACCCTTGAGCTTGCCCTTAACGCCGCCGCCCCGGCCGCGATTCCCCTGCCCGGGGTTTCCGGCCGCTGGCGTCCCCTGTCCGTGAGCCTGGACGGACAAACGGCCCTTCTGGCCGGGGACGGCGAGGGCGGTTTGCTGCTGTACCTGCCCCAGGGCGCCCATCGCGCCATCCTGGCCGGTCCCGTTCCCTTGGGCGAGGCCTTCGACCTGTCCTTTCCCCTGGCGCCCAAGAGCGTGACGGCGGACGCGCCCGGTTGGACGGTCCAGGGCTTGTCCGCCGACGGCCGTCCGGCCGGGGCCCTGCGCTTTGCCCGCATCGCCGGGAAGGACCTGGCGTTGCCCCGGGAAACCTACCGCATCGAACCTTTTTTCGAGACCACCCGGACGTTTGATCTCGGCCTGACCTGGGAGGTCGAAACCGTGGTCGCGCGCCTGACCCCGGCCGACGGACCGGCGGTGGCGGACATTGCGCTGCTTCCCGGCGAATCGGTTTTGAGCGACGCGGTCCCGGTGAAGGACGGCCTGGTTTCGGCGGTTTTCAAACCCGGACAGGAGCGCGTTTCCTGGCGCTCACGCCTTGAAATCACGCCTCGGATCCTTTTGACCGCGCCCAGGGACGTTCCCTTCGTGGAGCGCTACGTCCTGGCCGCCTCGCCCATCTGGAGCGTGACGGTCAAAGGCCTCCCGGCCGTGCGTCTGCTGGACGGCGCGGGGGATTGGCGGCCGCAGTTTCGCCCCTGGCCCGGCGAGTCGCTGGAGATTGTCGCGACCCGGCCCAAGGCCGCGCCCGGACCGTCCATGACCATCGACCGGGCGGTCCGCGAAATCGTCCAGGGCGAGCGGCTGCGCGAGGAAACCCTGAGCTTGTCCTACCGGGCCAGCAAGGGAGGCCGGGCCGCCATCGTCCCGCCGCCGGGCGCGGAAATTCAGGACGTGACCTCCGACGGCGCCGTCATCCCCTACGGCGGAAGCGACGCGGGCGAAATCTCCTACCCTGTCTCTCCGGGCGCCCATGCGGTCACGGCGCGCTGGCGGCTGAAGGAGGAGGCGGGGACGCGCCTTGCGGCCGGTCCGGCTGACCTCAAAATGCCCGCCGCCAACGTGGAAACCCGCATCCGTCCGCCCGAAGACCGCTGGATCCTCTTCGTCCATGGGGACACGCCCATGGGACCGGCCGTGCTCTTCTGGAGTTATCTGGCCGCCGTGATCGCGGCCGCGTTCGGGCTTGGGCGGCTGCCGTTCAGTCCGCTGAAAAGCTGGCAATGGGCGCTTCTGGGTATTGGACTCACCCAGGTCGACGCCGGCGCCGCCTTCGTGGCCGTGGCCTGGCTCTTGGCTCTCGGGCTCCGGCGCAAGAACGTTCCGGAAAAGGGCTGGTTCGGCTTCGATCTCATGCAGATCGTCCTGGTCCTTCTGGTCCTGGCCGGACTGTCGAGCCTCTACGAGGCCATCCAGACCGGTCTTCTGGGACTTCCGCGCATGCAGATCGGCGGCAACGGCTCTTCCGCGCGGGAACTGATCTGGACCATGGACAGGATTTCCGGTCCCTTGCCCGAGCCTGGGGCGTTCTCGGTTCCCTTGTACGTTTACCGGGCGGTCATGCTGGTCTGGTCCCTGTGGCTGGCCTGGTCGCTTCTGGGCTGGCTCAAATGGGGCTATGCGGCCTTTGGCCAGGGCGGCGTCTGGCGCAAGCCGGTCTTCGCCCCGCGAAAGCCGCGATTTCGCTTTCGGGATCAGGGCGCGGCGCCCGGCCAGCCTTCCACGGACGTGAAGGCGCCGGAGCGGGCGGACGCGCCCGGGGAAACGGCCCGGGAGGAGGAGACGGGAAAGGGCTCCTGAATGGCGCTCCGGCGATTTTTTCCCGGCACGGTCCTTGAATGAAACAAGGCGGTACGGCGGGGAAAACTTCGAGGAGGCCTCTGTGTCGGGGAATAAATGCAGCTATTGCGGGGAGATGATCAAAGAAATGGATTTCTTTGCCAGGTTTCCACAGGGAAATGCATGCAGTCTGTGCATCGTGGCAAACGATTTGCGCCTTGTGGACGCCCACTGCGGCGCCGCATCGGCCCGCGCCCGGAAGAGCGAGGGCGGGAGGATGCGGCTGCTCGTTTTACGGGGCGGCCAGGCGGAACAGGCCGGATAGCCCGGCGAACCGGGAATCGCTGAAGATCGCCAAAGAATCGCCGCCGGGGTCAGGGCCCTGGCGGCGGTTGTTCTTTTTTTCTCTTGAGTTTCCCGGCGGTTTGTCCCAAACCTTTCTGGGAACGGCAAGGGCGCGTTTTTTTGTTCCGGCTTGGAGCCGGACCTTCGAAAGGCCGCTTTTCCCACCGCGTTACGACGCGGAGCGGAAAAGGCTGAGCGCCCCGCTTGAGCGGCATTCGCCGCAGGCCCCGCCATGCGTGGCTGTTTTTATAACTACGAGCGGCAAAATGTGAACCATTTTGCGCTCTCAGTAATATCGGGAGCGACTGCGGATGCAGCTAACGACGCGAAGCCGATACGGACTGAGGATGCTGTTGGATATCGCGATGCACGGCGGCGAAGGCCCGGTTCGCATTCAGGATATCGCCAAACGCCGGAATATTTCCGTGAAATATCTGGAACAGCTCATCCGGGAGCTGAAAAAATCGGGGCTGATCGTCAGCAAGCGCGGGCCCAAGGGCGGCCATATTTTGGCCGTGCCGCCGGAGGATATCCGGGTGGGCGACGTGGTCAGGACCCTGGAAGGCCGCATCGCGCTGACCGAATGCGTGGTCAACAAGCGCATCTGCGACATCGCGGACGATTGTCTGACCCGGGAAATCTGGACGCGGGCCACCAATTCCATGTTCAAGGAACTGGATTCCATCAAACTGTCCGAGCTGCTGCAAAGGGCCAAGCACACTGAGACATTGGGCCTGCCCTGCTGCTGAGTCTCCCGCCGTTTCCGCCCAGACCTTGACGCGCGTTCCGGGAAGGGCGCCGGGCGGGAAAACGTCTCGAGAGCGTCTTTTTGAAGAGCGCCCTGTCCGTCGCGGACAGGGCGCTCTTATTTTTTGGGGGAAGGCGCTATTTCGGGCCGGATTTGGCCTGGTCGGCCACGGCCTGGATGTTCCTCGCGATCTCGTCCTGATCGCCCAGGTAGTAATGCCTGATGGGGCGAAGGTCCTTGTCCAGCTCGTAGACCAGGGGAACCCCGGTGGGGATGTTGAGCTTGACGATGGCCTCGTCGCCGATGTCGTCCAGATACTTGACCATGCCCCGCAGGGAATTGCCGTGGGCGGCCACCAGCAGTTTTTTCCCAGCCGAGATGAGCGGTCCCATGCGCTCGAACCAGTAGGGCAGGACGCGCTCCACCGTGTCCTTCAGACATTCCGTGAGCGGCAGCTCTTTTTCGGAGAGCCCGGCGTAGCGCGGATCGCGCCCCGGATAGCGCGGATCGTCCTCGGTCAGGGCGGGCGGCGGCGTGTCATAGCTGCGCCGCCAGATGAGCACCTGCTCGTCCCCGAACTTCTGGGCGGTCTCGGCCTTGTTGAGCCCCTGGAGCGCGCCGTAGTGGCGCTCGTTGAGCCGCCAGGTCTTTTCCACCGGCAGCCACATGCGGTCCATCTCCTCCAGGGCGATGTCCAGGGTCTTGATGGCGCGTTTCAGGACCGAGGTCAGGCACAGGTCGAACTCGTATCCGCCTTCCTTGAGAAGCTTGCCCGCGTTCTTGGCTTCGGCCGCGCCCTGTTCGGTGAGTCCCACGTCGGTCCAGCCCGTGAAGCGGTTTTCCAGGTTCCATTCGCTCTGGCCGTGTCTGAGCAGCACGAGGGTATGCATGACGTTCTCCGGGGCGGCGGATGCCGCCGGTAGGGCGCTCCCGAAGCTCGGGCGCGTCTAGTCCGTAAACGGGTCCGTGGCCATCTTGATGGCGCAGAACGCGCCGCACATGGCGCATTCCTTTTCGCCGTGATGCTTTTCCCGGCGCTTGCGCACGATCTGCGGGTCCAGGGCGAAGGAGCGCATGGCTTCCCAGTCGAGCTCCATCCGGGCCTTGGAGATGCCCATTTCCGCCGCCTTGGCCCAGGGTCTGCCAAGGGACGTCTCGGCGCTCTGGGCCGCGATGAGGCTGGCCTTGACCCCGGCCCAGACGTCCTGGGGGCCGGGCAGGGTGAGGTGCTCGGCCGGAGTGAGGTAGCACAGGAAATCCGCGCCGTGGTAGGCGGCGAGCGCGCCGCCGATGGCCCCGGCGATGTGGTCGTGTCCGGCGGCCGTATCGGTGGTCAGCGGCCCGAGCACGTACAGGGGCGCGCCGTGGGTCAGGCGCTTCATGGCCGTGATCTGGGAGGGGACCATGTGCATGGGCACGTGGCCGGGGCCCTCGATCATGACCTGGACCCCGCGTTCCCATGCCTTGAGCGTCAGTTCGCCCAGGGTGATGACCTCCTCCCACTGGGCGGCGTCGCCCGCGTCGGGCCCGGCGCCCGGGCGCAGGCCGTCTCCCAGGCTTATGGTCACGTTGTGTTTCAGGCAGATGTCGAGCAGCTTGCCGTAGTTGTCGAGGAGGGGATTTTCCTTGCCCGTGCGGCGCATCCAGCGGGCCAGGATGGAGCCGCCCCGGGACACGATGCCGAGCACCCGGCGGCCTTTCCCGGCGAAGCTCGCGCCCCGGGCGGTCAGGCCGCAGTGGAGCGTCATGAAGTCCACCCCTTCCTCGGCCTGGCGTTCGATCTCCTCGAAAAGTTCGTCCGTGGTGAAATGGCTGGGGTCGGCCCCTTTGGCGATATAGTTCTGGGCCACGCCGTATAACGGCACCGTGCCCAGCGGCAGGGGGGATTCCGCCAGCATGCGCCTGCGGATGGCGCCGAGGTCCCCGGCGGTGGACAGGTCCATGACCGTGTGCGCGCCTGCCTTCTGGGCCAGGGCGAGCTTTTGCATTTCCATGTCCACGTCGTTGATGAGCATGGAATTGCCGAGATTGGCGTTGACCTTGACCCGGGCGGGCTGGCCGATCAGGCAGGGTTCGACGTTCGTATGGTTGGGGTTGGCCAGAAGGACCATGGTCCCGGCGTCCACGGCCGTCTCGATTTCCGTGGCGCTAAGATGATCATAGGCGCAAAGGCGTTCGCTATGGGCCTGAAGCAGGCCTTCCAGGACAGGATTACGGGTAAGAATCGGCATCCAAAACCTCATTTTCTGGATTTTCTTGGTGGAAAAATCTGATACCATGAAGGCGGCCGGGGGATAAACCCCCAACCTCGGCCCGGGAAGGGAAATTTTCGGCGGGCGGCTCAACGCGCTTGCCATGGGCGAAGAAAATGTTTATCTGGTTCTGCTTTGCCGTACCACATGGAGGATCGCAATGAAAAAGGATATTCATCCCAAGCTGTATAAGGCCAAAATTCGCTGCAACTGCGGCAACGAGCAGGAAGCGCTCTCCACCAAGGGCGAAGAGGTTCTGGTGGAAATCTGCTCCCAGTGCCACCCGTTTTTCACCGGCAAGCAGCGTTTCGTGGATACCGCCGGCCGCATCGACCGGTTCCGCAAGAAATACGCCAAGTTCGGCCAGTAGTTTTTTTCTTTCGCCGCCAGGGCTTCGGGAGCGCGGCGCGTCCGCGCGCCCCGGGGGCCGGCAGGCGCGCGTCCGAAGCCGCCTTCCCGCCGCTTGCGTTCATTCGCGGGCCTGGGCCGGGAAGGCAAGGGCGGTTTGATTCATGCGTTTCGGGGCAGCTATTCGAGCGCTTGTGTGCGCCACCCACTCCGTGGGCGGACAGGCGGTCATGGAAGGGGTCATGATCCGTTCCAAGGACCGCTTGGCCATCGCCGTGCGCAAGCCCGACGGAACCATCGAGGTCCAGACCCGGCCCTGGTTCTCCCTGACCGGGAGCAAATGGCTGCGCAAGCCGTTCATCCGGGGATTCCCGGTGCTTCTGGAAACGCTGGTCAACGGGGTGTCCGCGCTCAATTTCTCCGCCCAGAAGGCGCTGGAGGAAGACGAGGCGGAGCTCAAGCCCTGGGCCCTGGTCCTGACCATGGCCGCTTCCATTGGTTTCGCCCTGGCGCTGTTCGTGGTGGTTCCCCACCTTTTTTCCCTGCTCATGAAGGCCTGGGGGCTTTCCGGGGACGTGGAGAAGCTCAGCTTCCACGCCTGGGACGGTCTGTTCAAGCTTCTGGTCTTCATCGGCTACATCGTGGCCATCTCCTTCGTGCCGGATATCCGCCGGGTCTTTCAGTACCACGGCGCCGAACACAAGGCGATCTGGGCCTATGAAAGCGGGGCCGCCCTTTCGCCCGATGCGGCCCGGGGCTATTCCCGGCTGCATCCGCGTTGCGGCACGGCCTTTCTGCTCTTCGTTCTGGCGGTGAGCATCGCCCTGTACGCCTTCCTGGTCCCGCTTCTGCTGACCTGGTACGCGCCCGAAGGCGCGGTGGTGAAGCAGGTCTACATCGTGGTCCTGAAGCTTTTCCTCATGGTCCCGGTGAGTTGCGTGGCCTTCGAGATGATCAAGTTCGCCGGGAAATTCCACGAGAACATCTTTTGCAGGGCCCTGTCCGGTCCCGGGCTCTTCATGCAGCTTCTGACCACCCACGAGCCGGACGACAGTCAGATCGAGGTGGCCATCGCCGCCCTCAAGGGCGCCCTCGGCGACGAATGCAAGACCGCCTGATCCGCCGTCGCTGATGACGGAACCGGCTCGCGGCGTTTTTTCCACTCTACACAATGACGGCGCGCGTCCTTTGGCGCCAGATGAGCGCCGGACGCGGCCACGCCGCCGGAGATGAGACATGTTCGCCAAGCTTGAAAGCCTGGAACGCAAATTCGAGGAACTGGAAAAGCAGCTGAGCGATCCGGAGATCTTCAACGATCAGGAGCGCTACCGCAAGCTGACCAAGGCCCATTCCGACCTTGGCGACGTGGTGAACGTTTTCCGCAAGTACAAGCAGCTTTCCGCCGACCTCGCGGACAACCAGGAGCTCCTAAACGACGACGATCCGGAGATGCGGGAGCTGGCCGCCGCCGAGATCAGGAACATCAAGGAAGCCCTGCCGCGCCTGGAGGATGATCTGCGCATCCAGCTTCTGCCCAAGGACCCCATGGACGAGAAGAACATCCTTCTCGAAATCCGGGCCGGGACCGGGGGCGAGGAGGCCGCGCTTTTCGCCGGGGACCTGTTCCGCATGTACCTGCGCTACGCCGAAATCAAACGCTGGAAAGTCGAAATGATGAGCGCCAGCGAAACCGGTACGGGCGGCTACAAGGAAGTCATCGCCAACATCTCCGGCGACAAGGTCTACAGCCGCCTGAAATACGAGTCCGGCGCCCACCGGGTCCAGCGCGTTCCGGCCACGGAATCCCAGGGCCGCATCCACACCTCCGCCGTGACCGTGGCCATCATGCCCGAGGCCGAGGAAGTGGACGTGGCCATCGATCCCAACGAGTTGCGCATCGACGTCTACCGCTCCAGCGGTCCCGGCGGCCAGAGCGTCAACACCACGGACTCGGCCGTGCGCGTCACCCACGTGCCCACCGGCCTTGTGGTCATCTGCCAGGACGAGAAATCCCAGCACAAGAACAAGGCCAAGGCCTTGAAGGTGTTGCGCGCCCGGCTGCTCCAGGCCAAGGAAGAGGAGCAGCGCAAGGAGCTGGAGGCCACCCGGCGCTCCCAGGTGGGCACCGGCGACCGCTCCGAGCGCATCCGCACCTACAATTTTCCCCAGGGCCGGGTCACGGACCACCGCATCAACCTGACCCTGTACCGGCTCGAAAGCGTGCTCGAGGGCGATCTTGAAGAGCTCATCGAGGCGCTCACCTCCTTCTACCAGGCCGAGGCCCTCAAGGTGCAGGCCGACGCGGTCTAGCCGCGTCCTTCCCTTCGCGCGCCATGCCCGGCCGCCATCCGACCCTTCGCGATATCCTGACCGCCGCCCGGACCGAGTTTTCGGCCCGGGCGGTCGATTCTCCGCGCCTGTGCGCCGAGGTCCTGCTCGCCCATGTCCTGGGGCTCGACCGGACCGGGCTTCTCTTGCGCATGAACGACCCCATGCCCGAGGAGGCGGCCGCTCGGTTCGAGGCGCTCGCTGCGCGCCGGGCCACGGGGGAGCCGCTGGCCTACATCCTTGGGGAGCGGGAGTTCTACGGGCTGGATTTCGCGGTGACGCGGGCCACGCTCATCCCCCGGCCCGAGACCGAGCTTGTCATCGACCGGGCGCTGGAACTTTTTTCGCGACAGGCGCCCCTGCGTTTCGCCGATCTCGGGACGGGCTCGGGCTGTCTGGCCGTGACGCTGGCCGTCCATTTCCCCAACGCCTCGGGCGTGGCCGTGGACCTGAGCGCGGCGGCGCTTGCCGTGGCGCGGGAGAACGCCGTCCGGCATGGCGTGGCGGACCGCCTGGAGTTCCTGGAAGGGGATTTTTCCCGCCTGGACGAGACGGCGGGCGCGTATGATCTGATCGTGAGCAATCCGCCCTATGTGACCGAGGCCGAGATGGGGGAGCTGTCCCGCGAGGTGGCGGATTTCGAGCCGCACGGCGCGCTGGTTTCCGGTCCCGAGGGGCTGGACGCCATCCGCGCCGTCGCGGCCATAGCCCGCCGCAAGCTGGCGCCCGGCGGTATTTTTCTTATGGAAATGGGCTGCGGCCAGGGCGAGGCCGTACGCAATCTTCTCGAAAGCCCGCCCCTGTCATTTGAGGGCGTGACCATCCACAAGGATTTGGCAGGGCTGGACAGGATGGCCGAGGGGAGGGCGCCTTAGCGACTTCCTTTGAAGTACCTTCGCTTCTGATCGCTTCCATCAAGCATGATGGAGACATTGTAGCGCCATCTCCTCTTGTTCATACGCGAAGAGCTTCTTAGGGATGAATAGCCTCTTTTGCCGCGCGCTCCAGCGCTTCGGCCGCGAACGTGTTCAAGCTCTTGCCAAGCGCCTTGGCCGCCGTGTCCGTCAACCGATGGATTTCGGGGGATACCCGGACCCTGAACCGGCCGGAGTAGGGTTTTTCAGGACTTTTCCCGATCTCGGCGCAGGTGGCCATGTAATCGTCAACCGCTTCCTGAAAGGCCTGGCGTAATGCATCGACGGAGCGGCCCGTGAAATGAATCACGTCGCGGATGCCGGAAATCTCTCCGTGAAAGGCGTCATCTCCGGGTTCGAATTCAAACGCGCCGACGTACCCTTTGTATTGGAAAGCGTTCATTCTTCAAACTCCATTTGATCGAGGAAGCGGCGCACGGACTTGACGGCGCCTTTATCCAGGACTGGTCTTGGATGCGGTCTGTGAATGCGAAGGATCGTCCCCTCTGGTGAGACGAACCGTACCTGTGATCCCTCTCCCGCGAGTTTTCGACATCCGATTCCGGGGAAGCTTCTCGTTGTAGCCCGCGAAGCAGGCCGCAAGCAGAACAAGGACAATCATAATTAACTATCCACTTCCCCCTCTCGCCTCCTGATGACCGCCTTGAGCCCCTCCATGGCCGCGAAGACGGCGGCGCCGACGGCCGCGATGGCCGCCAGTTCGTCCCAGGTGGGCAGCGCCACGCCGAAGGCCTCGCGCACCGCTGGAAACAGCATGAGACCGGCGGCCAGGATAACTTCCCACACCGCCGCCATGACGAGCCAGGCATGGGGCGGCGCCGTGAAGACGCCGTATTTCATGGAACGGAAATTGAGCGCGATCACGATCTCGATGATGAGAAAAAGAAAAAACAGCCGCGTGCGCGCCAGGAGCGGATCGTGCGACCCGAACCCGTAGACCGCGAAGAAAAGCGGAATCTCAAGCAGGGCGCCGGTTACGAGAAAAAGCCGCACATCCCAGGAAAAGACGCTCTCCGTGGGCTTCCTGGGCGGGCGCTCCATGATGTCAGGGTCCGGCGGCGAGGCGCCCAGCGCCAAGGCGGGCAGCCCGTCCGTGGCCAGGTTGATGTAGAGGATGGCCGCGGGAAAAAGCGGCAGATGATCCGGCCCGAGCGCCAACACCACCCCGCCGATGACCGCCACTTCCGTGATGTTGCAGCGAAGCAGATACGTCAGATATTTCTTGATGTTGTCGTAAATCCAGCGGCCGAGCTCCACCGCTTTGACGATGGTGGCGAAATTGTCGTCCAGCAGGATCATGTCCGCCGCTTCCTTGGCCACCTCGGTCCCCGTGATCCCCATGGCCACGCCGATGTCCGCCAGCTTCAGGGCGGGGGCGTCGTTCACCCCGTCGCCGGTCATGGCCACCACCTGGTTCTTGCCCTTCCAGGCGGACACGATCTTGAGTTTGTGCAGGGGCGAAACCCGGGCGTAGACGCTGACCGATTCCACGATCTCAAAAAGCCCCTCCTCGCCCAGTTCATCCAGCTCCGCCCCCGTCAGAACCCGGTCACCCTCGCGCCATATGCCGATCTCCCGGGCCACGGCCCGGGCCGTGACCATGTGGTCGCCCGTGATCATGACCGGCCGGATGCCCACCTTGCGGCATGCCGCCACCGCCTTGGCCGCCTCCGGGCGCGGCGGGTCCATGATGGCGGCGAGCCCGGCCAGCGTGAGCTCCGATTCCAGGCTTTCGGCGTCCATGGGCGCATCTTCGGGTAGCCGCTTGTAGGCCAGGGCCAGAACGCGCATGGCCCGCTCGGCCATGCCGTCCTGAATCCCGCGCAGGGCCGTCCTGTCCGCGTCCGTAAGCGCTTTCGGCCCGTCCGGGCCGTGGATGCGGTCGCAGCGGGCAAGGATCATCTCGGGCGCGCCTTTCGAAAAGACGATGCTCCCGCCGTCCGGGGACGCGTGGACCGTGGTCATGCGCTTGCGCTCGGAGGAAAAGGGGACCTCCTCCAGACGCGGATGCTTGGCGATGAGGGCTTCCCGGTCGAGACCGGCCCGTTGCGCCGCCGCGAGAAGCGCGGCTTCGGTATGGCTCCCGATGGTCCGGCGCCTGCCGTCCCGCTCGACGAACCGCGCGTCGTTATTGAGCGCGCCGCAGAGAAACAGCATGGACAGGGCGTCGCTTCCGTCCCCGGCGGGCAGGTCGCCCTCCAGGGACAGGCTCGTCCCGGCCGCGTGGATCTCGCGCACGGTCATGGCGCCCGTGGTCAGCGTGCCGGTTTTGTCCGTGCAGATGACCGTGGCGCAACCCAGAGTCTCCACGGCGGGCATCTTGCGGATGAGCGCGTTTTCCCTGGCCATTTTGCGCATGCCGATGGCCAATGCGCCGGTGACGATGGCGGCCAGGGCCTCGGGCACGGCGGCCACGGCCAGGGAGATGGAAAACATGGCCACGGTGACGAGAAAGGGCAGGTTCACCGTCCCGGTCATGGCCTCGCGCGCGACGCTCACCCCGGCCACCAGCAGGCAGATCCCTCCCGAAGCCAGACCCAGCCATTTGCCGATCTCGCTCGTGCGGCGCTCAAGGGGCGTGGGCTCGGGCGCGACGTCCGCCACGGCCTGGGCGATCTTGCCGAGCTCCGCCCCCATGCCGGTGGCCGTGACCACGGCCAAGCCGCGCCCGGCGGCGACCACGGTTCCCGCGAAAACCATGTTCCGCCGGTCGGCCATGGGCGTTTCTCCGGGCAGGGCGGCCGCTGATTTCCGTGCTGGGACGGACTCGCCGGTCAGCGACGCCTCGTCGCAGGCCAGGGCGTGGGCCTCGAGAACGCGCCCGTCCGCCGGAACCACGTCCCCGGCCGCCAGCGGCGTCACGTCCCCGGGCACGATGGCGGCGCCCGGAACATCGACCACCTGGCCGCCGCGCAGGACGCGCACGGTGGGGGAGAGCATGCGCCTCAGCGACTCCAGGGCCTTCTCCGAACGGTATTCCTGGAAAAAACCGAGAGCCGCGCAGAAGAACACGATGACCGCGATGATGGCCGCGTCCACGGTCTCGCCCACCAGAGCCGAGAGGACGATGGCCGCCAGGAGGATCACGGTGAGGATGTTCTTGAACTGGGCCAGGAAGATGGAAAGGGCGGAAACCGGCTTTTCGCGGGTAAGGACGTTTTCGCCGTATTGTTCCAGACGGGCGGCGGCCTCCTCGGGGGAAAGCCCCTGTTTCTGGTCCACGCCGAGCCGTTTCGCGGTCTCATTGACGGAAAGGGCATGCCAGGAGGGGTCGGACATTTCGCTTCTCCGGGTTATGGCCAATCGGACGTCCTGAGCCTGCCAGAAATCGCCGCGCTCGTCCGCAAAAACCGAATGCCCATAAAAACTGGCGGATTCAGGGTTTTCAGGCGGCCGCGTTCCGGGTAGGTTGCCGCCTGTGCGCAAAGGGAAATCCAAGATGAATGGGAAAGCGGGTCCCCCTGGTAAGGCGGCTCAGACGCCTCAGGCGGCTCTGGCGCCGCCCCGCGTCCCGGGAGCGCGGCGCGCCCGGTCCTTCCGCCTGACCTGCCAGGAAGGGGAAATCCCCCTGGTGGAGGAGCTTTTGCGCGCCCAGGGTTTTACCTTCGCGCCCGAGCCCTTTTCTCCCTGGTGCAGGATCGTCCTTGAGGAGCCTTTCGCATTGGGGGCCAGCATCGCCAATACGTTCGGCCTCATCTACATCCAGGACCGCTCCTCCATGCTGCCGCCGCTTCTTCTGGCGCCGGAACAGGGCGCCCGCGTGCTCGACATGTGCGCCAGCCCGGGCGGCAAGACCGGCTTTCTGGCCCAGCTCGTGGGCGATGGCGGCTTCGTGCTCGGCAATGAACCCTCGCGCGACCGTCTGGAAACCCTGCGCCAGAACCTTTTCCGCCACAATTTCTTCCAGGCGGCCACCTGCGGCTACGCCGACCTCTCCCCGGTCCTGGCGCCGGATTCCTTCGACCATGTGCTCCTGGACCCGCCGTGCAGCGGTTGGGGCACGGCGGAGAAAAATCCCAATGCGCTCAAAATGTGGAAGGGCGAGAAGGTGGAGCCCCTCATCGCCCTGCAAAAGCGTCTGCTGGCCACGGCGGCGGCGCTGGTGAAGCCGGGCGGGCGGCTCATGTATTCCACCTGCACCACCAACCCGGCGGAAAACGAGGAGCAGACGGCCTGGGCCCTCGAAAACCTTCCCCTTAGCCTCTCGCCCCTGCCGGACGTTTCCGGGTTCGCCTTCGAGCGCCCCAGGCTCGAGGGGCTGGACGGGGTCTTGCGGGTGGATCAGGAGCGTTCCGAAGCCCAGGGGTTTTATCTGTCCTGCTACGTCAAAAAGGGCGAGCGGCGGGACGAGGAGGAGCGGGCGTACGCCCTGCCCGGGGAGGCGCTCGATCCGCGAAAACTCGCGGACGACGGGGGCCTGGCCTGGGATAATCCGCCCCCGGGCAAGATCGCGCTGTTCAAGGAACGCTGCTTTTTTCTGCCCCAGGCGGCCGCCCGGGTTTTGCCGGACGGACTGCGTTTTCAGGGCCTGCTGCTCGGCGCCCTGAAAAAGCGGGCCTTCAAGGCCCACCCGCGCCTGCGGCGGCTGGCCTTGCCCTTCGACCGGGCGGGCGGGGTGAACGCGCAAACGCCTGATGAAATCTTGACGCTTCTCAGCGGTCAAAGCGCCCTCCTGGCCGATGACGCCCCGTCGGGCGGCGCGCCGGGGCTCTATTACAAGGGCCTGCCCCTTGGGCTGCTCACGAAAAAAGGCGCCAGGCTTCTCTGGTCCGGCAAATAGAACCGGGCCGGGCGCGACCGGCGGGCGCCGGGATAACCCGAAGCCACAATAAATCCGGCCCCTGGCAGCTTTCGCGCGCCGCGGGCCCGGGCCATACAAGGCGGTATCCATGATCGGATGTTATCGGAAAATGTCGCGGCTTTTTTCCTCGCAAAGCGGCCGGGCCGTCATTTTGCCCCTGGACGCGGGCGTGGCCGAGGGCATGGGGGCCGGGCTCGACGACCTGCCCGGTCTGATCGGGCTTCTTGACGATTTGCCTGTCCAGGGCGTGATCATGCACAAGGGCGCGGCCCGGGCCTATCTGCCCGAGATTCCGCCCTTTTGCAGCGCCGTGATCCAGCTGTCCGCAGGCACCCGCCACGGCGTCCCGGCCTACGCCAAGGGGATCGCGTGCTCCGTGCCCGAGGCCTTGCGCCTGGGGGCGGATTTCGTGGCCGTCACGGTCAACATCGCCAACGACATGGAAGACCGGTTCCTCACGGACCTGGGGGCCGTGACGGACGAGGCCCACGGGCTGGGGCTGCCCGTCCTGGCGCTGATCCGGCCCATGGGCGAGCGCATCGTCAACGATCTGGACCCGAGCCTGATCAGCCACTGCATCCGGCTGGGATTCGAACTGGGGGCGGACGTGATCGGCGCGCCCTTTTCCGGCGACCCCGTCAGCTTTTCCAAGGCCTGCGCCGCCTCGGCCGCGCCCGTTCTCATCACCGACGGTCCTGCCCGCCCGGATTTCGACGCCTTTTTGGACATGGTGGCGCAGGCCTTGACGGCCGGGGCCATGGGAACCTGTCTCGGCCGGATGATCTGGCGTCAGGACGATCCCGGGGAGGCTCTGAAACGTTTTCTCAAAATAGCGCATGAAACGCCCGGCCCCAAGCGGGACGGGGACGCTGCGCCCGGACCCGAAAAATCCCCCGATCCGCCGTCGGAGTGAACCGGCGCGCGCAGCCACAAAGAAGAAACGGCCCCCGGGTTTCCGGGGGCCGCTCAGACTGCTGACACAGGCCCGACCGTTGCGTTGCTTCAAAAAAGCCAGCCCTTCGCGTATCTCAATACGCGAGGGGCTGGCTTTTTTTCGCGCCTTGCGCTCGAACCTTTTCAGCCCTCTGAGCAAATGGAAGAAGGCTCAGACTTCTTTCTTGAGTTCCTTGATGGTCCGGGAGTAGGCCTGGAACACGTCCTCTCTGCTCAGCATGCCGAGGACCCTGTCCTGATCCTCGGGGTCGATCACGGGAATCTGGCTCAAATCCGAATCCACGAACACCATGAGCGAATCGTAGAGGTCCACGTCCGGGGTGAGGAATACGGGCTTGCGGGCCAGATCGCGCACCAGGACCAGCTCGAACAGGCAGTTCTCGAACAGCACGTTGCGCACGTCCTGGATGGTCAGGATGCCCGAGAGGGCGCCTTTCGCGTTGCGCACGGGAAAACACAGCTCGTTGGTGTTGGAGATGATGTCCGTCAGCGCCTTCAGGGTGATGCTTTCCTCCAGGATGGTCACCTTGCCCGGCCGGAAATACTCCTCCACCTTGAGCCCTTCCAGGATGTTGATGGTGGCGTCGCCGGTGTGGGCCGGGGATTCGAACTTGTTGTCCACCTGGTTTTCGTAGAGGCAGATATTGTTGCACAGGACCAGGCACAGGGCCGAGCAGAGCATGAGCGGCGCCAGAAGGCCGTAGCCCTGGGTGATCTCGCAGACCATGATCAGAGGGCCGATGGGAGCGCTGGCCACCCCGGCGAAAAAGGCCGCCATGCCCACCAGGGTGTAGCCGCCGGGCTGGGTGACGATGTCCGGCCGCCACATGTGCCCCAGCTGCCCCACGATGCCGCCGGCCATGCCGCCGGTGAAAAGGGCCGGGGCGAACATGCCGCCGCTCATGCCCGAGCCGATGGTGATCGCCGTGGCCAGGGTCTTGCCGAAAAAGAGAGCCAGCAGGAACAGGATCCCGAGATCGCCCTTGACGGACATCTCCAGCCAGCCGTAGCCGCCGCTTAAGAGCTGCGGATACTGCATGCCCAGGGCGCCCATGGCCAGACCGCCGATGGTCGCGGTCCACATGATGCCCACCTTGGCCTTGAGCCTGCCGAAGACCGTGCGCTTAAAGAAGAAGAAGGTCTTGATGTAGAACCAGGCGGCGGCGGAACAGACCACGGCCAGGAGGATGTAGAAGGGCACCTCCCGGGCGTCGGAGAAACTGTAATCCGGGATGCCGAAGATGGATTCCGTGCCGAAAAACAGCGTGAAGATGGTGTAGGCCGTGACGGACGAGAGGACCGAGGGCAAGACGGCCTCGGCCTCGAAATCCTCGGAGTAGATGACCTCCACGGCCGTGAGCGCGCCGCCGAGCGGCGCCCGGAAAATGGCGCCCAGGCCTCCGGCCGCGCCCGCCAGCAGGAGGATGCGGCGTTCCCGGGCGGTCAGCTTGAGCCTGGTGGCCAGCCATGAGCCCATGCCCGCGCCGAGCAGGGAGATGGGGCCTTCGCGTCCGGCGCTGCCGCCCGAGGCGATGGTCAGGATGGAGGTCCCGGCCTTGATCAGCGCCGTCACGGGCCGGATGACCCCGCCCTGGCGATGGAAGGCCTTGATCATGGAGTCCGTGCCGTCCGTGCCGGAGCCGTCGCTTTCCGGGATGATCCGCTGGACCAGAAAGCCCGTGATCAGGCCCACGGCGGTGGTCAGGATGGGGATGATCCAGGGGCGGTAGGGTCCGGGCTCGCTGTGCAGGAGCTGCTCGCCCGCGGGCGCGGGCAGGACCAGGCCCGCCCATTGGGTCTGCCACAGGTGCTTCAGGACTTCCACGCCGAGGTAGAATACCGAGGCCAGAAGGCCGGAGAACACCCCGGCCACCACGCCGAGCAAAAGCCAGCGCACGGCTGGTATCCGGCGGTATTTTCTGACTATCCTTCGCCAATAGACGCGCGGTCTGCGCAGGGCGTTCGAAGCAGCTGAAAAGGCCATGGGGCTGGGGCTAGATTCTCGCTTCCGGCGCCGCCAGGATGCGGCGGCCGAGTTTGATGTCCTCGCGGATGCGGGCGGCGAGTTCCTCCACGCCGGAGAATTTCCTTTCGGATCGCAGGCGCTGGACGAAATGCACGCGAATGTCGCGTCCGTAAATATCACCGGAGAAGTCGAGGATATGGGCTTCCACGGAGAGAACCTCATTGCCGAAGGTGGGGTTGTGGCCGATATTGGCCACGCCCGGAAGGATTTTTCCGTCAAGGTCCACCCAGATGGCGTACACGCCGGGCAGGGGGACGAGTTCGTCGGTCAGGGCCACGTTGGCCGTGGGAAAGCCGAGGAGACGGCCGCCCCGGTTGCGGCCGTGAACCACCTTGCCGCGCACCTGGTAGAACCGGTTGAGCAGGGGCCTGACGTCCCAGACCTCGCCCGCCTGGACCATGTCGCGAATGCGGGTGGAGCTGACCACGGCGCCGTTTATGATGACCGGGTCCAGGCGATCCACGGTATAGCCGTATTTCTCGCCCAGCTTGGAGAGCAGCTCGAAATTGCCCTTGCGGCCCTTGCCGAAGGCGTAGTCGTAGCCGATGAACAGGTCCTTCATGGCCAGGCCGTCCACCAGGTAGGCGCGCACGAACTCTTCGGGCTCCAGGGCGGCCATGGCCCTGGTGAAGGGCAGGACCACGGCGATCTGGATGCCGTGGCGCTGGATGAGCTCCAATTTTTGTTCGGTCAGTGTGATGAACGGGGGATCCTTCTTGTCGAGGAGCACGCGCCTGGGGTGTGGGTCGAAGGTGACGGCCACGGCGAGCAGGTCCTTGATGGCGGCCCGTTCGGTTACGGAGCGAAGCAGTTTGGCGTGCCCCATGTGCACGCCGTCGAAATTGCCGATGGTGAGGCAGGACCCGGTGAGGGCTTCTTTTATTTCCTTGACGTCCTTGACGACGATCATAGCGAGAATTCCCGTATGCGTAGAGCCTTTGGGGCGCGGTTGCGCCGCAAGACGATTGTGCTACTCCAAAAGCGGCCGGTGTTCAACCCGCGAAAGGGGGGCGTATGAAAAGGGGAAAAGGGCGTTGGCGGGCTGTCCTTTTCATGGGCGGGAAACTTTTTTTCGGGCCGGGCCATTTTTCGCTTGCCAAGACCGGCCCGCCCGCATATATGTCTGCTTCGCCGCTGCCGAAGTGGTGGAATTGGTAGACACGCTAGGTTCAGGGTCTAGTGGGGGTTCCCCCGTGGAGGTTCGAGTCCTCTCTTCGGCACCACGGAAATTCAAGGGTTTAGCTCTTCGGAGCTAAACCCTTTTTCCGTTTCTGAGCCTTGGGCAACCCGGATGACGGTTCCCCCGTGGAGGTTCGAGTCCTCTCTTCGGCGCCACGGAAATTCAAGGGTTCAGCTCTTCGGAGCTAAACCCTTTTTCCGTTTCTGGGCCTTGGGCAACCCGGAAGACGGTTCGCCCGTGGAGGTTCGAGTCCTCTCTTCGGCGCCACGGAAATTCAAGGGTTCAGCTCTTCGGAGCTAAACCCTTTTTCCGTTTCTGGGCCTTGGGCAACCCGGAAGACGGTTCGCCCGTGGAGGTTCGAGTCCTCTCTTCGGCGCCACGGAAATTCATGGGGTTAGCGCTTCGGAGCTGGACTCTTTTTCGGATTTTTGCTTTTGGATGGTCGATTATTATCGCTTTTCCCTATAATAGGCCTCATGCGATGTTTGGCGATGCCGCGTGAACCCCTTTCCTTGATTATGTTTGCGCCGGATCATGAACACTAACTGCGATGAGGAAGCGTGATGCCTGACAAGAATATCCCATTTCAAACCATTGACTGGTCAACGATCCCAAGGACGGAGCACAAGGGGGAAACGGGCGTCGCCTACTGGCGGACGCTGCAATTCGATGGGCTGCGGATCAGACTCGTTGAATATTCGAAAGGATACAAGGCGGACCATTGGTGCGAGAAGGGACATATCGTGTATTGTCTGGAAGGCGAGGTCGTCAATGAACGCCAAGGAGCCGGGAGTTCCGTTTTAAAGCCGGGCATGTCCTACATTGTCTCCGACGAGTTGAGCTCGCACCGCTCCGTGACGGAGACCGGCGTGAAACTGCTCATCATAGACGGCGACTTCCTCAAGTTGAAGCGTTGACGGAGCGTGAGCGGCATCCCGCGCGCTTTCCTTGGGGGCGTTACGACGCCGGGGATGCCTTCCACGGCCGCATAACGCGTCAGCCGTGCGCGGGAGGGACAGACGACGGCCGGGGAGCATGCGGGCTGGCTGCGACGGCGTCAGCCGCGTAAGGGACAAACGACAAACCATCTCTAGGTAATCGCTGGCCATGAGCGTCCGCCTCGCGCGGGAGGGACAATCGCCTGGCGCCGGATTTCGCTCCGGCGCCAGGGGAGCTTGAAACGCATCGTCCGGTTCAGGCCGCCTGCGCTTCCTGGACGGTTTCGGTCTCTTCGGCGCCGCTTGCCGTTTCGTCCTGGGCCGCCGCTTCGGTCAGGGCTTCGGCCTCGCCGGAGCCGGCCAGGACGGTCGCCGCCACCGAGGCTTGCGCGTCCTCGCCGTCCTCGTCGCCCTCGTCGTTCTGAGCCGCCGCCTCTTCCTCGGCCGTATCGACGGTTTCGTCATACATGGTAAGGGCCGCGTCCTCCACAACCGCGTCCGCCGCTTCCCCGGCGGCGGTTTCGCCGGTCCCGGCCGCCGTTTCGGCGTCTGCCGCCCCCTCGTCTTCCTCCGCCTCGGCCGTTTCTCCGGCGTCTTCGGATTCTTCCGATTCCACGGTTTCCTCGGCTTCCGCCGTCTTTTCCGTCTCTTCGGCCTCAACCGTTTCCTCGGTTTCACCGCTCGCGGCGGTCTCGGTTTCCGTCGCGGTTTCTTCCGAAGCGGTCTCGTCCTCGGCCGCGACGTTTTGACTCTGCCCTACGGCGCAGAGCATGGCGTTGTGCATGAGCAGGGCGGACGCCGCCCCGGCGTCGCCGCTCGCCGCCTGCTGGGTCAGGGAATACTGGATGGCGAAGGCCTGCTGCGCCATGAGGGCCCCGAAAGCCCCGGAATCCACGCTCGCCGCGCTGGCCGTGGATGCGGTGGAGGCGCTGTCCGCGCCCGTTATCGCGTCTATGGACATATTTTCCCTCCGCAAAAAGCCTTGCTGGGAAAGAGCAAGATGCGGGCCTTTGCGCAGGGTTTTCCAATGTCTTGAAAATAAGTGGAAAACGGAAAAGGGGCTGTGGAAAAAAATGCCGGGCGCGATTCCCGGTTCCGGCAGGGGGGCAGAAAAGCGGAAGGAGCGGGGAAAACGGCGCTTAGGCCGAACCGGTATCGGGCTTGTCCTCGAGGGCCTGGCGCAGGGCGGCGAGCGAGCCGGAGGCGTCCGCGTCGCCCCGCACGCTCAGATGCACGTCCCGCTGGGGGAAGGGCAGCTCTATGTCATGAGCCTTGAATTTGTCCCAGACGCTTAAGAGCACGTCGCTTTTCACGTTGACCACGCCGTTTTGCGGATCGTTGATCCAAAAGCGCAGCTCGAAGTCCACCGAGCTGTCGCCGAATCCCATGAGCCTTGCGGCCGGAGCCGGGGAGGCGGCCACGCGCTTGTGTTCGCGGCCCGCTTCCTCCATGAGCCGCATGGCCAGGCGCAGGTCCGTATGGTAGGCCACGCCGATCTTGGCCTTGAGCCGGACGCCCCCGCCGGAATAGGACCAGTTGATCACCCTGTTGGTGATGAGATCCTCGTTGGGGATGAGATAGCAGGTTCCGTCCCTGGTGAGCACGGAGGCGTAGCGGCCGTGGATGGCCGTGATCCAGCCGTAGACCCCGCCGACCTCGATCACGTCGCCGGGCTTTATGGACTTGTCGAGCAGCAGGATGACGCCGCTTATGAAGTTGCCCGCCGTCTTTTGCAGGCCAAAGCCCAGACCCACGCCCAGGGCGCCGGAAAAGACCGTCAGGGCCGAAAGGTCGATGCCGAGGCTGTTGAGAGGAATGAAGATGGCGGCGGCCATGATGACGACTTTCAGGGTCTGGGAAATGAGCGCCCGGGCGGACGGGGTCAGATCCTTGGAGCGTTGCAGCCGGCTTTGCAAAAGCCCCGAAATCCAGCCGCCCGTTTTGAAAAACAGCAGAAAGAGCACGGCCGCTTTGATGAACGTCAGCACGCTGATGCGGGCCTTGCCGAAGGTGATGGACACGGAGTCGAGGTAGGCGGCCAGGGGGCCGCCGAGCCCCATCACGTTCAAGAAGACCACGAGCCAGATGACGAGGTTCACGAACTGGGCGGCCAGCTTGTTGGGCACAAAGGCGCCGATCACGCGGGTGGCCACAAAGGCGCCCATGAGGGAGGCCGCGCCTTCGATCATGGCCCGGCGGGCGAAATGATCGCCCGCGATGGCGTTCAGGATGAGCAGAGCGGACAGCATGGCCAGTTGGGGGACCAGGGCGATGGCGAGCGCGGCGGCTTTCGCGGCCAGGGCGTGGGAAGGGGAATGGGTGGCGAGCAGGTCCCGCAGTTTGCGGCGAAACGGCAGGCTGGCCAAGAGCCCCAGCGACAGGGCGATGGCGATGGTCACCGCCTGGACGGTGACCGCCTTGGACAGGGTTTCCGAGGTCATCCAGCGCCCCGCCCGGTCGAAAAGCTCGCGAGCGAGCTGGAAATCGATGTCCATGGCCGCCTCTTAGGAGAGTCTGTTCCTGAAATCTTCGTACCCGAAACGGCGCACCACTTCAAAGGCGTCCGTTTCGGGCCGGTGGATGACGATATCCGGCAATCGCACCCCGTTGAACGTATTGGTCTTGACCATGGTGTAGATGGCCATATCCGTGAAGACAAGCCTGTCGCCGGGAAGAAGCGGCGCATCGAAGGAATAGTCCCCGGCCACGTCCCCGGCCAGGCAGGACAGCCCGCCGATGCGGCAGGCGTACGGCTTTTCGCCGGGAAGGCCCGAGCCCGCGATGTGGGGCCGGTAGGGCATCTCCAGCACGTCGGGCATGTGGGCCGGAACCGAGGCGTCCATGATGGCGACGTCCATGTCCGCCCCAACCACGTCCAGGACGGTGGAAACGAGATAGCCCGTATTGAGGGCCACGGCCTCGCCGGGCTCGAGGTAGACCTCCACGCCCCATTTGTCCTGAAACTCCCGGACCAGGCGGATGAGCAGCTCCCGGTCGTAGTCCGGCCGGGTGATGTGGTGGCCGCCGCCGAAATTCACGTAACGCATTCGGGGCAGGAATTCGCCGAAGGAACGCTCCACCGCTTTGATGGTGCGCTCCAGACAGTCGGCGTTCTGCTCGCACAGGTTGTGCCAGTGCAGCCCGGATATCCCGTCGATCTTGCCGGGGTCGAATCGCGCCCGCCGGACGCCCAGGCGGGAGCCCGGGGCGCAGGGATCGTAAATGGGCGTCGCCCCTTCGGAATGCTCGGGGTTGATGCGCATGCCGAGTTCCAGCGTCCTGCCCGCCTCCCTGGCGAGCGTCCGGGCCATGCCGCCGAAGCGGTCGAGCTGGGCGAAGGAATTGAACACGATGTGGTCGCAGGTCGCGGCCAGCTCGCGCACGTCCTTTTCGGAATAGGCGGCCGCGAAGGCGTGGACCTCCCGGCCGAATTCCTCCCGGCCGAGCCTGGCCTCGTGGGGAGAGCTGGCGCAAACGCCGTCCAGGGTCTCGCGGATGATCCCGAAGAGGCTGAACATGGAAAAGCATTTGAGCGCCAGCAGGATCTTGCAGCCCGCCCGCTTTTTCACGTCCGCCAGGATGGCGAGATTGCGGCGCAAAAGCCCCTCGTCCACCACGTAGGCCGGGGTTTCGAGCCGCGTGGGATCGAACCGGAAGGCCGTGCGGCCGTCGAAGGGATCGCGCTGGGGCATCAGAGGAGGACTTCCTTCCAGGGCAGTCCGTGGACGTTGAGCGCCGCCATGAAGGGATCGGGGTCGAGCTGTTCCATGTTGAAGACCCCTTCGCCCTTCCATTTTCCGGTCAGCATCATCATGGCGCCGATCATGGCCGGAACCCCGGTGGTGTAGGATATGGCCTGGGAACCCACCTCGCGGAAGGCTTCCTCATGGTCGCAGACGTTGTAGACGTAGAGCGTCTTTTCCTTGCCGTCCTTGACCCCTTTCATGAGGTTGCCGATGCAGGTCTTGCCCTTGGTGAGCGGACCCAGGGACCCGGGATCGGGCAAAAGGGCCTTCAGGAACTGGATGGGCACGATGTCCATGCCCTGAAAGCGCACCGGGTCGATGCGGGTCATGCCCACGTTTTCAAGAACGCGCAGGTGGGTCAGATAGCTTTCGCCGAAGGTCATCCAGAAGCGGGCGCGCTTTAGGCCCTTGATGTTTCTGACCAGGGACTCCAGCTCCTCGTGGTACATGAGGAAGCATTTCTTTTTGCCGATGCCTTCCGGGAAATCGTAGGTCATGGAAAAGGACAGGGGGTCCGTTTCGACCCATTCCCCGCGTTCCCAGTAGCGGCCCCGGGCGGAAACCTCGCGGATGTTGATCTCGGGATTGAAATTGGTGGCGAAGGGCTGGCCGTGGTCCCCGGCGTTGCAGTCGATGATGTCGAGGACGCGCATCTCGTCGAAATGATGCTTCATGGCGTGGGCGCAGTACACGTTGGTCACGCCGGGATCGAAGCCGCTGCCGAGGAGCGCCATGAGGCCCTTTTCCTTGAAGCGGTCCTCGTAGGCCCACTGCCATTTGTATTCGAACTTGGCCTCGTCCAGGGGCTCGTAGTTGGCCGTGTCGAGATAGTTCACCCCGGTTTCCAGGCAGGCGTCCATGATGTGCAGGTCCTGGTAGGGCAGGGCCACGTTGAGAACGAGATCGGGCTTTTCGCGTTTGATGAGGGCGACGAGTTCGGGGACGTCGTCCGCGTCCACCCGCGCGGTGGTAATGGGACGCGAAAGCTGCGCGGCGATGCGGTCGCATTTTTCCTTGGTGCGGCTGGCCAGGGTGATTTCCGAAAACACCTCGGGGACCTGGGCGCATTTGTGGGTCACCACCTGACCCACGCCGCCCGCGCCGATGATGAGGACTTTCGACATGACGGTTCTCCTTGGGGCGAAAGGCTCGCATCGCCTTTCCGGAAAAGCGGGGGGCTTTTCCGGGAAAAAAGAGGGTTCTGTCCGAGAAGCCGCCCGGCGTATGAGAAAGCCCGGGCGGACGCCGCGTTACCGTTTCAGATAGGTGTAGCCGCGCAGGGCCTTTTCGTAGGCGCGCATGATCTTGCCGCGTTCCCGGGAATCGATGCGTCCCTCGCGCACGGCCTGTTCCGCGCCCCGGCGGAAGCCGTCCAGGACCTCCTTGGGATCGTATTCCACGTAGGAGAGGATGTCCGCCACGGAATCGCCTTCCAGTTCGCGCACGAAGTCGTAGGAGCCGTCCTCGTTGATGCGCACGGAAACCACGTTGGTGTCGCCGAACAGGTTGTGCAGGTCGCCCAGGGTCTCCTGGTAGGCGCCCACCAGGAAGGCCCCCAGGTAGTAGTTCTCCCCGGGAACCAGCGGGTGCAGGTCCAGCACGCGCTTCACCCCGCGCGGATCGATGAACCGGTCGATCTTGCCTTCGCAGTCGCAGGTGATGTCCGCGAGGAAGCCTTTGACCGTGGGCTGTTCGCCCAGGCGGTGCACTGGCATGATGGGGAAAAGGTGGGCGATGGCCCAGGCGTCGGGCAGGGACTGGAAGACGCTCATGTTGCAGTAGTAGACCGAGGCCAAAGCGCGGTCCAGATCGCTGAAGGCGCTCGGCGGATTGGGGTACTCGGCGGATTTTTCCTGCACGGCCCGCATGAGAGCCCAGAACAGCGTCTCGCCCATGGCCCGCTCGCGCAGGGAACAGCGGCCGTGACGGAAGAGCTGGCGGAGTTCGTCCCGGTAGTAGATGGCGTCGTTGTAGCACTCCTGGAGGTTTTTCACGGTCAGCGTCTTGTAGGCTTCCAGGAGATTGTGGATGGCTTCGGGATAGTCCTCGGGGATTTCCTCGGGGATGGGGCCGCAGACCGGACGGCTCACGTCCAGGGCGTTGAAGAGCAGCACGGAATAATAGGCCACCGTGGCCCGGCCGGATTCGGTGATGATGTGCGGGTGGTCGATTCCGAGATCGTCCAGGGCGCCCATGACCGTTTCGATGATGTCCGCGCAGTATTCCGTGAGAGTGTAATTGCGGCTGGACAGGAAATTGGTGTGGGAGCCGTCGTAGTCCACGGCCAGACCGCCGCCGAGATCCAGGTAGCCCATGCGGCAGCCCTCGCGCACGAGTTCGGCGTACATGCGGCAGGCCTCCTGCACGGCCACGCGGATGTCGCGGATGTTGGGGATCTGGGAGCCCAGGTGGAAATGCAGAAGCCGCAGGCAGTCGAGCATGCCCGCCCGCTTCAGGGTTTCCACGGCTTCCACCACCTCGGCCGTGGACAGGCCGAAGATGCTCAGGTCGCCGGCGGATTCCGCCCAGTGGCCGCCCACCAGGGCCGAGACCTTGATGCGCACGCCGAGCTGGGGCCGGATGCCCAGGAAATTGGAGCGTTCCAGCACGAGATCGAGTTCGGCGGGCATCTCGATGACGATGACGCAGTTGAAGCCGATCTTGCGGGCGTACAGGGCCAGGTCGATGAAATCCTTGTCCTTGTAGCCGTTGCAGACAAGGCAAGCCTCGGGGTCGCGCAGATAGGCCATGGCGGCGATGAGCTCGGCCTTGCTGCCCACTTCCAGGCCATGGTGGTAGCGGGAGCCGTAGCGGGCGATCTCTTCGATGACCTGCTGCTGCTGGTTGACCTTGACCGGATAGACCCCCCGGAACTGCCCCTGGTAGCCGAATTCGTCGATGGCCTTCTTGAAGGTCTCGTGGAGCAGGGCGATCTGTCCGTCCAGGATGTTTTCGATGCGCAGCAATATGGGGAAGGTCAGGTCGCGATTTTCCATGCCCGCGATGATCTCGGGGATGGGCACGGTCACTGTCTTGTCGGCAAAGGGGGCGATGACCAGCTCGCCGGAGGGGGCGACGTCGAAATAGCCTCCTCCCCAGCTTCTGACCCCATACAGGTCGGCGGAGCGTTCCACGCTCCATTTTTCCAGCGGCCAGTGCATCATGGACGCCGCTCCTTCACGCTAAAGATTCCGGGGGGGGAGTTCCTTCGGCCGATAAACGCGCGGCCGCCCTTGCGCGGCCGCCGGGAAAGGGGAAACGAGCCCTTACAAAACGGCGTATGCTTCGTCAATAGGGAATGCGGCGGCGTTTGGCAACGCCGCCGCGCAATCGTCATAAACAAATCGCGATCAGGAAGGCTCGTCGGGCGGGAAGGGGCGCTTCGGAGTTTTGTTTTTTGGGGATGGCTGCGAACCGCAGCTTTCGGGACCGATGCCTCAACCCCTGACGCCGAGCTTGGGCATGACCCATTTGACCAGGATCAGGTAGACGGCCACCATGATCCCGAGCGGAAGAAGACTGTCCATGGGCGTTCCTTGTTTTGGTTGTTGCCGAAAACAATCTATAAGACCGCGATTCCATCAGGCAAGGCGGCGGGAGGAGGATCCGGTCATCTTGCGCGAGCGCCTGGGCCGGGCTATGTAACCTTTCGGCCGGTCACGGCGATTTTTGAGGATATGGGCGAAAATACGGCATGACGACGGGAAATCGGGCTTGGTTTTGTCTGCGGGCGGCGTTGGCGCTCGCCCTGGCGGCGGCGTGGGCCGTGGACGCGTTGGCCTTCGGAATCATGCGGGAAGCGCCGGTCCTGGGCTACAGGATAACCGCCAGGCGCCCCCACGATCCTTCCGGTTTCACCCAGGGGCTCCTCTTGAAGGACGGTTTGCTCTACCAGAGCGACGGACAGTACGGCCGTTCGCGCCTGACCGAGGCCGACCCGGAGACGGGCCGGATTTTGCGGGAAACGCCTCTGCCGGACGGCTATTTCGGCGAAGGCCTGGCCCTGATCAAGGGGCGGCTCTATCAATTGACTTGGCGCGAGGGGAAGGCGCTGGTCTACGACGCGGATTCCCTGACCCTCGTCGGCGAGCTGCCGCTGCCCACCGAGGGCTGGGGCGCGGCCTACGACGGCAAGCGGCTCATCGTGAGCGACGGCAGCGCCACGCTCCGGTTCTACGAGCCCGAGACCATGCGGGAGACCGGACGGGTTCTGGTCACGGACGGGGGAAAGCCCGTCGTTGACCTCAATGAACTGGAGTGGGTAAACGGCGTCCTCTACGCCAACATCTGGCGGCGGGACCGGCTCGCGGCCATCGATCCGCTCACCGGAAAGGTCCTCGCCTGGCGCGATCTGTCGGCCCTTCGCAAGGAACTGGGCCCTCTCGGCCCCGAGGCCGTGCTCAACGGGGTGGCCTACGACCCGAAAACCGGCCGGTTCCTGGTTACGGGCAAACTGTGGCCCAGGCTTTTTGAAATCGAACTGACGGACAAGCCCCAATGAAGGCGAGAAGAGTGCGAAAATACCGCTGCAAGATGTGCCGGTTCTGGCGCGGGCCCATTCCGGCCGACAAACGCTACTGTCCGCCCGAGGAAATGCAGGTGGGCGAATGGGGCTATTGCAAACGCCACGCCCCGCGTCCGGCCGTGGAGCCCGTGGAGAACGCCCGGGGAAAATCCTTCATCGCCGTGTGGCCGGAGACCCTGGCCGACGACCTGTGCGGCGACTTCGTCCTCATCCCCCTGCACAAGGAGGATTAGCCTCCCCAGCGCCGTCCTGGGGCTGGCTTGCGCTCGCACAGGACGCGTCCGCCGGTCTCAAGAAGACGGTCTCCGCTTTCTTTCGTAATTCCCGCAACGTCTCTTTCCCGGGGACGCCGCGCCCGCGCGGCGTCCCTCAAGAAATCCCGCTGGATTTTGCGGCAACGCTACGTAGAGGCGTATGGCGTCCTCGAAGAAAGCATGCTTTCTTTGAGGACGGGACGTTAGGCTTTCTTGGCGTAGGCCCGGAAGATGAGGAAAAGCCCCGCCAGGATCATGGGCAGGCTCAAAATCTGCCCCATGGTCACCCAGCCAAAGGCCAGGTAGCCCAGCTGGACGTCCGGGGTGCGCACGAATTCCACAGCGAAGCGGAACAGGCCGTAGAACAGCAAAAAGAGGCCGCTGACCGATCCAACGGGCCGTTTTTTCATGGAAAACAGCCACAGAATGGCGAAAAGGGCCACGCCTTCGAGCCCGGCCTCGTAGAGCTGGGACGGGTGTCTCGGCACGGACCCGGCCGCCGGGTCGGGAAAGAGCACGCCCCAGGGCAGGTCCGTGGGCGCGCCCCACAGCTCGCTGTTGATGAAATTGCCGATGCGGCCGCAAAACAGCCCGATAGGCGTGAGCGGCGCCACGAAATCCCCCACCTGCAGGAGCGTCTTGCCGTTTTTGCGGGCGAAGAGGATCGCGACCGTCAAGACCCCGAGTATGCCGCCGTGAAAGGACATGCCCCCGTGCCAGACCGCGAAGAGAGACAAAGGGTCGTGGATGAGGCCGGGCAGGTCGTAGAAGAGCATATAGCCGACCCTGCCGCCGACCACCACGCCCAGCACGCAATAGGTGATGAGGTCGTCCACCTGTTGGGCGGTCCAGCCCGAGCCGGGCTTTTTGGCGCGCATGCGGCCGAGCAGCCAGCCCGCCAGAAAACCGGTCAGGTACATGAGACCGTACCAGCGCACGGCCAGCGGCCCAAGGCGCACGGCCACGGGATCGAAGTCGGGATGAACAATCATGGCGTAGGGGGAACCTGTTCTTGGCGCGCGGCGTCAAGGGATGTTTAGGAGCGGTTGTTGGAGGATATCTCGCGGAGCATGGCCTTGGCCTTGGCGAAGCCGGGATTGAGCTCGATGGCTTTGCGCAGATACTTGATGACCAGTTCCTGCCTGCCCGTGCGCCGGTAGATGGTGGCGATGTTGTAGCAGACGACCTCGCTCGCGGCGTAGAGATCCGGGGAAAGGCTCAGGGCCTTGTCCAGGTATTTCGGGGCCTCGCTCACCTGTTTGCCTTCCATGAGGGCCATGGCGATGTTGTAGTACAAGGCGCCGTCGTCCGGGGTGATCTTGAGGGCCTTGCGGTATTCCCGGATGGCCTCTTCCCATTTGCCCTGCTTGCGCAGGGTGATGCCCAGGCGGTTGAAGGTCTCGATGTCGTTTTTGTCGAGCATCCCCTTTTTGGAATCGAGGGTCTGGCGCAGATACTGTTCCGAAAGCTCCGGGGCGGCCTCCATGCACAGGTTGGAGATGTTCCGGGTGACCCGGGCCACGGTTTCCATGGCTTCGCGGGTGGCGATCTTCACGGCGTCGTCGAAAGCCTCTTTGGCCTTGTCCTTGTCGCCCAGGCGCATGTAGCCGTTGCCGATGTCCACCTTGCGGTCCACGTTGAGCGGGCTCAGGCGGTCGAGCTTTTCCAGGAATTTGAGTTCCTGCTCGACGTCGCCCTCCTCCTTGTGGAGCTGGGCGATTTTTTTCAGGGGCTCCAGGTAGAGCTTGGCGTGTTTCTCGGCCTGGCCGTAGGCGGCGAGGGCTTCCGCTTTTCTGCCGAGGCCTTTTAAAGCGTCCCCCAGGAGCAGGAGCCCGGCGGGGCTGTTCTGCTTGATCTCCAGAACCTGCCGGGCGATGGCCATGACTTCCTCGTACTCGCCCGAGGAGAGTTTGCGCTTTCCCTCGTCCATGTGCTCGCCGATCTGGGAGCGCGGCTTGACCGTGAAGGCGATCTTTTCGATCAGGGTGTCCGGGGAGATGGGCTTGGTGATGAAATTGTCCGCGCCGATTTCATGGAGCAGGATGAGTTTTTCCCGCTGGACCTCGGTGGTGAGCACCACCATGAGAACCTCGGGATAGTCGTTTTTCAGGTAGCGGATGAGTTCCGTGGCGGGAATCCCGGAAATCTCGCGCTCGATAAACACGAGCAGGCGTTTTTTCCGGGAAACCTGCAGCTTTATTTCCTGCTGCAGGGCTTCGCCGGAAAACACGTTCTGGACGCAGTCGTCCTTGATGCTCAGATGCCGGGTCAGGGTGCCCCGAAGATTCTTGTTGAAAAGCGGATCGCTGCTGACGACCAGGAACAGTCCGTTTTGTTCCTTGACGAAATCGCGCACGTCCTCGTCGTAGTGCTTCTGCTTGATCATGCCGGCCTCGAAAAAAACTGAGCCCGCCGGAGGGATTTCGGTTCGTCCGTCCGGAAGCGTCGCGATTGGATCGTTAGGGCATATCGCCGGAAATGAGGCGGATTTGACGGTCCGCTTCGGCGGCTGTCGCCGCAAGCCCCGTCGAGCGAGGCCGTTTTCCCGTCGTCGCGCGGCAAAATGGGAATCATTTTGCGCTTTCAGCCATGAATTCGGCCAATTCCCGGGCGTCCATGGAGAAACAATGCTCCGGCCCCGGGAATACGCCCTTTTTAACGTCGCTGACGTAACGCGTCAACGCTTCCTGAATGAAGGTTCCGGCGTCGGCGTATTGTTTGACGAATCTGGGGCGGAACCGGTCGAACAGGCCGAGGATGTCGTGGTAGACCAGGACCTGGCCGTCGCAACCGGGGCCCGCGCCGATGCCGATGACCGGGACGGGCAGGACCGAGGCGGCTTTTTCCGCGACCTGGGGCGGAATGGCTTCGAGCACGATGGCGAACGCGCCCGCGTCCGCCACGCGCCGGGCCTCCTCGATGAGGAGCGCGGCGGCTTTGGCGGTCTTGGACTGTACCTTGAATCCGCCCATGGCGGCCATGTGCTGGGGGGTGAGGCCGAGATGCCCCATGACCGGGATGCCCGCCTTGACCATGGCCTCGATCTGGGGGACGACCTCGCTTGCGCCCTCCACCTTCACCGCCTGGGCCCGGCCTTCCTTGAGAAAGCGCCCGGCGTTCATGATGGCCGGTTCCACGCCGGTCTGGAAGGACAGAAAGGGCATGTCCGCCACCACCAGAGCCCGTGTCGCGGCCCGGGATACGGCCTTCACATGGTGGAGCATTTCGTCCATGGTCACGGACAGGGTGTCCTCGTGGCCGAGGACTACCATGGCCAGGGAGTCTCCCACCAGGATCATGTCCACGCCGGCCTTGTCGGCCAGAATGGCGCTGGAATAGTCGTAGGCCGTGACCATGGCCAGCTTGCGCTCGCCCTTGCTCGCGGCCACGTCCGGGGCCGTGATCTTCTTGCCGCTCATAAGTCGCTCCTTTACCGCTTCGTTCGGAGTCGGGCAAAAACGATTTCCTACCAAAGAAACACCCCAATGTCTCCCCTGGCGCGACCTGAGAAAACCGGCGGGGATTTCCGGGGAAGGAGGGCGCCTGGGGGAGGGAACCCCTCTTTTGGGGAAAGAAGGGTTCCTTCCCCCAGGCGCCGCAGGCGCTTCTTGCGCGCAAGCGGGGTTTGGCCTACACAGGCGGCCATGCGACCGAGAACAGATGAACGAAAAGAACGTATCCGCGACGTGCTAAGCCGCAGACAGCCGGATTTGACCCTGGTCCTCAACGACATTCACGATCCTCACAACGTGTCCGCGATTTTGCGCAGCTGCGACGCCTTCGGCGTGGCCGGGGTGGAGCTCTTGTACCGCAACTGCGTGTTTCCGCATCTGGGGAAGAAATCCTCGGGATCGGCCAAGAAATGGGTGCGGATCGAGCGCCGTGATTCCCCGGCCGATCTGGCGGGCGCGCTTCGCGCGCGGAACATGACCATCATCGCCACGGCATGCACGCCCAAGGCCAGGCCGCTCTACGACTGGGATTTCACGGGCCCCACGGCCATCATCCTCGGCAACGAGCACGGTGGGGTGGACGAGGATCTGGCGCCCCATACGGACGGGGAGCTGTACATCCCCATGCAGGGCATGGTGCAGAGCCTGAACGTGTCCGTGGCCGCGGCCATCATCCTGTACGAGGCCTTCCGGCAGCGCCGGGCCAAGGGCCTGTACGACCGGCCCGGGTTGTCCGAAGCCGAACGCGAAGAGCTGTTTCAGGCCTGGATCGTCAAATAGGCCGGGTTTCGGGGACGTCTTGACCGTCGAGGGCGTCAGCTTTTTCAAGCAGATCGCGCCAGAGGGCGGCGTGGGTTTCGTCGCAGAGTCTGGCGATGTCCCCGTCCGAAAACAGGCTTTCGAGCTTGATGCGGTTGCCGAGAATATGGCTCAATTTGGCGGCGGACTCGGGCTGGCGCATGCTGGAGAACTGCATGTGCCGGGTCTTGAGCGTCCCGAGAAAGCGTGTGGGGAAGCCCGCGAGGGTGGAGCGCATGTCCCGTTCCAGGTCGTCGAACTGGGTCGGGTTGAAGCCCACGTTGAAGGGACCGGCCGCGCGCACGGCCCGCATGGAAAGGAGATGGCAGCAGCCCGAGACCGAAAGGCATGGGCGGCTGTAGGCGAAAAGCCCCTCGTCCTCACGGTGTTGAGACGGGTCGAAAAGCGCGATGCGCTCGTCGAAGAGCCCGCCGTCCCGTTGCCCGAAGGCGGGCGGCAGAAGCTCTACGTCGGCGGTCTGCATGAAATGGGGCGGGGCGGCGTCCACGATGGCGCAGCCCACGGCGCCCGCTTCGGGATGGGCTTTTGCCGCGCCCAGAAGACGGCGCAGCCAGTCTTCGGGCGGCAGGGCGTCGTCGTCCAGAAAGACCGCGGAGTCGCAAGACCGGACGTCCGGCAGCGACAAGAGCCAGTTCCTGGCCGCCGGGGCGCCCACGTTGACCGGCAGGGTCACGGTCTGGAATCGGTTTTCCGGGAACCAGGCGGCGGCTTCCCGCAAAAGCGCCGGGGTCTCGTCCGAGGAGCCGTTGTCGAGAACGACGACCGGGCAGCCGCACAGATCGGTCCGGGCGAGATTTTCCAGGGTTTCCCGCAGCACGGCGGCCTTGTTCATGGAATAGACCAGGACGGCGGCCTTGCCTGATTGAGAGGCGTCCGCCAGGGGCGTGGGGAACAGGCGTTCGAACAGGGTCAGGGTCAGGCCTACCCGCCAGGGCATGGCCCGGCGCAGTTCCATGAGAAGCGTCGCGGCCGCTTCAGGCTCGCCCAGGCGGTCCAGCAGAACGGCGGCGCACTGGCGGACGTCATGCCCCCAGATGGCCCCGGGCGAGCGCGCGAGACGGTCCAGGGCCGCCCGCGGCGGTTCGTGGAGAAAGGCCAGCCGGTCACGCAGACGCTCCCGCACGGGGGCGAGCCCGTCCAGCGCGCGGTCCGCCAGGATGGCGGCGGCTTTTTCCGGGTCGGGCAGGGCGCAGAGAACCCGGAAGGTCCGGCCGAGCCAGTACGGCCCGTGGACGGGATCCTTGGCCACGGTCGCGATGAATTCCCGGGCAAGGTCGAGGTCCCCGGAGCCCGTGACGGCCTCCCACAGGGATTGGTCTTCGGGGACGGCTAGGCGCTTGGCCACGGCCATGAGCAACGCCTTGGCGGCCTGGGGCAGGAAGGGACGCCGGGCCTCCAGGGCGGCCAGCCTGGAGACGGCTGCCGGATCCAGAGGATCGCGCCGCCAGAGCAGAAAGCGCGCGCCCGCGATGACGGGAAAAAAGACCTCGAAGCGGGCGGGATCGGCTTCGAGATGGTCCAGCTGGCGCGAGGCCAGGCCGCCTTCGTCGCCGAGGTCCCACAGGGGCGAGGCTTTTGCCAGAAGGCGCAGGACATCCGCCCCCCGCACGCCGGAAAAGACGGGCATCGGGGGGAGAGCTTCGTTAAAAAGGCGCGATGGGGGCATGGGGCTCCTTGTGGCGGAACGGTTCGCGATTGTTTGAAGATGGCCCATGGCGCCGGGTTTGTAAACCGGGCGGCGCCCGCCGGCTGGGCGCATCATGACCGAAGCGCGAGGAGGGAATATGGCCGCGATGGAGGGACCGGGCCGGTCGCTGACGCTTGAGCGGGCGGCGGCCGCCATCGTTGCGGGCGGCTGCGTGGTCTATCCCACGGAGACGCTTTATGGCCTTGGCGCGGCCATGCGGCGGGAGGGAGCGCTTGCGCGGATCGCAGCCATCAAGGGGCGCCCCAAGGGCAAGCCGCTTCCGCTTATCCTCGGGGATTTCGGGCAGATATGGGACGTGGTCCCGGACGATTTCCGCGACGGCCCGCTTTTCGAGGATTTTTCGCTGCTGACCCGGCTTTTCTGGCCAGGCTCCTTGTCCCTGGCGGTTCCCGGCCGTGAGGACCTTCCCCGGAGTCTCGCCGACGAGCGCGGCATGATCTCGGTCCGGCAGACCCCGCACCCCCTGGCCGCCGCCTTGTGCCGCCTGGTCAAAAGCCCGCTGTCCGCGACCAGCGCCAACAAAAGCGGTCAGCCCGCCGCGCGCCTTCCCGCCGAGATCGACCCGGAGCTGGCGGAATTGACGGACGGGGTCCTGGCCTCTCCTCCCTATCCCATGGGCGGCGCGCCCTCCACCGTGGCGGCCCTTCTGGGCGGCCGGAGGCTGCGGCTCATCCGCGAAGGCGCCGTTCCGGCGGCCGCGCTCGAGGCGGCGGGTTTTTCTCTTTTCGGTCTGACAACGCGAGGCTAGGGCTTTACCGCCGGGGCGATATCGGCTAGGCGTCGGTTGTGGCGCCGCGCCTTCGCGCGGCCCGAAAGGAGGAACCCATGCCGTCCCCATGCGCCGCATTCCGCCCCGGACATCCTGATCGTCCACCGCATTTCGCGTCGTCCAGCCGCATTCTTTCCTCTTGTCCGCGCTGTTCCCTCCCCCGCCTTTTCGCTTCCCAGACCAATAATAATTCCCGGTAGTTCCGGCCTCGGTCGAGGCTGGTTCACGCGTCGCGGCGCCGGTCGCTCCGGCCTGTCTTTCATCGCGTCGTCGCTTACGGGAGAACAATCATGATCGCCATTTATTTCAAGGGATTCGTCATCGGCCTTTCCATCGCCGCCCCGGTGGGGCCCATCGGGATTTTATGCTTGCAACGCAGTCTGGCCCACGGCCGGGGGAGCGGGCTGGCCACGGGACTCGGCGCGGCCTGCGCGGATGCGGTCTACGGGATGTGCGCCGCCCTGGGCCTGGCCGCCCTGGGGGATTTTTTCGCGGCGGCCGGTCCCTGGCTGCGTCTTTTCGGCGGGCTGTTCCTGCTCTATCTGGGCGCGTCGGCCCTGCGCGCCCAGCCGCCCCGCTTCGAGGGCGACGCGGCGAAGCCCCATCACGCCGGGGCCTTCGCCTCCACGTTTTTCCTGACGCTCACCAACCCTATGACCATATTGTCCTTCGCCGGCATTTTCGCCGGTCTCGGGATCGCGGCGGGCGGGGAGGGCTTTTTGCCGGGCGCGGCCCTGGTGGCCGGGGTGTTTTGCGGTTCGGCCGCCTGGTGGCTGTTTTTGTCCGGCATGGCCGGGGCGTTCCGGTCCAGGCTGTATCCCAGACTGCGGCTGATCAACGCGTGTTCCGGGCTGATCCTCTGCGTCTTCGGCCTGGTGGCGGCGGGATCCTTTTTCATGCGTTTTTCGTAACGGCGAAAGACGTCACGAATCCGCAACGCGCCCCGGTTTAACAACGCGGGTTACGGCGCGTTTTCGAGAAGGGGGAAAAGGGCTTCGGCCGCTTGATTGAGGCTTATCGAATCGAGGCAGGCCGGCGCCGGGCAGCCGCCGGGAAAGGCTCCGGCCGTGATCTGGGCGCAGGGCGAGCGGGGACAGCTCCCCCGCAGAATCGTCAGCCCGGCCGGTCCCCACTGGGAGGGCGAGGTGGGGCCGAACAGGGCGAGCCCGGGAATGCCGAGCATGCCCGCCAGGTGCATGGGGCCGGAATCGTTGCCGATCACGGCCTTGGCCCCGAGGAGCAGGCCTTCCAGCGCGGCCAGGGATTCCGGCCTGAGGACGGGATGGCGGAGACCGGAAAAGCGTTCGCCGCTTTCGGCCGGGCCGAGAACCAGGACGGGATCGAAACCGGCGTCGCGCAGCCGGTCCGCCAGTTGAAGGAAGCGCTCAAGCGGCCACATCTTGAAGGGATGTCCGGCGCCCGGGAAACACAGGACAGGACCGTTCCCGGCGTAGTCCCGGCGCGGGGCGGCGAAAAGCTCGCGGAAGCGGCGCGGCCAGTCCCTGGGCCAGGCGATTCCCATGGCGGCGAGTCCTTCCTGGTACAGCCGGGCGGGCGGATCGTACCGGCCGGGAACGACCCCGCGCAGGAAATGGAAATGAGCCGAGGCGGGGATGTCCGGGCGCTTGGCGAGGCCGGGACGCACGACCATGACCCCGTCCAGGCTTTGGGGCCAGCGCTCGCGCCCGTAAAGCGCGTCCAGTTCGCGGCGCAGCCCGGGCGGGCAGGGGGCGTAGCCCAGCGGCGCGAGCCAGCGGGCGTGGGCGGATTTTCCATTGAAGAACAGGGCCGCCCGGGGAAAGGCCCGGGCAAGGGCCAGGGCGGCGGGCCAAGTCAGCAAAAAATCTCCAATCGCGCCGTTATGTTCCAGAACAATCTTGTCAGGCATATGGGTTTCGCGTACGTAATTTACGAGGCAAAGCGCTTGAAGTTCGGCGCGTTGAGGCTGTCGCCGCGCATTGTTACGGAGGATAAAACGGCTTTATGGAATTGAAAAGGCCTTGCCCGCATTGTGGGGAACTCATCACCCAGTATCGCAATCCCACGCCCACGGTGGACGCCCTCATTCATATTCCCGGCCGGGGCGTCGCCCTCATCGAGCGCAAGAACGAGCCCCATGGATGGGCCCTGCCCGGCGGATTCGTGGACTACGGCGAATCCGTTGAAGCGGCCGCCATCCGCGAAGCCTTGGAAGAGACCGGGCTTACCGTCGTGCTGACCGGGCTTTTGGGCGTGTATTCCGACCCGGCCCGGGACCCGCGCCAGCACACCATGAGCGTGGTGTTTACGGCGGCGGCCCTGGATCCCGAAAACCTGCGCGCCGCAGACGACGCCAAGAACGCCGCGATCTTTCCCCTCGGCCGCTGGCCCGAGCCCCTGTGTTTCGACCACAGGCGTATTCTTGACGACTTCCTCCGGATTCATGATAGACTCAATCCCCAAAAGACCTGAACCGGCCCGGGAGGCGCCGCGCGGATGACGCGGACATTCACGAGGATGGAATGAAGTACAACCACAAGGTCCTTTTCGTCGCCTCTGAGATGTATCCGTTCTCCAAGACCGGAGGGCTGGGCGACGTGTTGGGCGCTCTGCCCGTGGAGCTCAAGCGCCAGGGCGTCAATGTGGCCGTGATCACGCCGCGCTATGGCAAGCTCAACGTGGAAGAGGACCAGCTGCGCCTCATCTATTCCAAATGCCGGGCGGGCTATCCCTGGGCGCCGATCACCTGCGAGATCTATCAGGCCGA
>CALGYO010000074.1 GCA_937934715.1 uncultured Desulfovibrionaceae bacterium
GCCGTTTTGGCCCTGGGCGCCGCTTTGCCCGTTATGGGCCGTCCGGGCGGCGTTGCGTTCGGCCATGGCGTTCTTGAGATCCTGGTCGGCCTGGTCCCGCACGGACTGCTTGAGCTCCGGCCGCACGCTGGCGTCGGCCTCGGCGGTCTTCTGGGCCGCGCTCTTGCCGATGGCGTCGGCCGGATTCTTCTCTCCGTCCGCGCCCAGGGATTCGGCCTGCATGACCTTGCGGGAAGCCTCATCCTGGCGCGCGTCGGACATTTCCTGTCCGAAGGCCTTCTTCTGGGCCTTGACCAACACGCCGGCGGCGATTTCCTTCAGCTCCTGAAGGGACTTGTTCTCGTCGCTCAGCTGGTCCTTGATCTCGCTTTTGATCATGAGCAGGGCGTCGCGCATGCCCTTGGAGGACAGTTCCGCCGAACCGAGCCTGGAGAACAGGCTGGTCAACCGGTTTTGCGCGTCTTCGGAAAGGTTGAGGGCCTTGGCCAGGGCGGCGGCCTCGTCGGCGGAGAAGCTGAGTCCGTCCTCGGGGCTGACGGCGTTCATCCTGGCGGAAATCTTGTTCCAGGCGCTCTTGTATTCGCCGCGCTCGAGCGAGCCGATGAGCTTGTCCGACTGGCCGGGAGTGAAGCCGAGCTTCTGAAAGAAGCTGTCCAGCTGGAGCTTTTCGTCGGCGCTGAAATTCTTGACCTTATCCGTTCCCTTGATCTTTTCGTCGATGGTTTCGATCATCCGGCCCCAGGTCATGCCGTCGGCGCTTCCCACCTTTTCCGCCAGCTCCTCGATTTCCCGCTCGGTGAAGCCGTGTTCCTTGAGGGCGCCGCTCAACTCGGAAAAATCTTCCTGGGTCATCTTGAGATTTTCCAGGTCCGGGGCGACCATGGCCAGGGCCAACCCGCCGGAGGAGGCCACGTCGCTCGTGGTGGAGCTCGTCTTCGAGGAGGTGGAGGATTTCGCGAACTCCTCGGTGGCGCTCAGACTGGAATTATCAGTCATCCCGGTCTGTTCCATGCTCCGCAAATGATCGTCGAAGTATTCGCTGAAAAGGGCCGCGTGGCGTCCGAACTCATCGGCGTTGCGCGAGGCCAGGGCGTCCAGCCCGGCTCTTTCCCTTCCATTGACAAGTGGCAGTATTTGCATGGTCCCGTCTCCTGTGGCCTTTGTTCTTCAAAAGCCATTCCAAAACGTTGAGCCACGCAATTTCAGCAGGTTACGATTGAAGCAACACAATCAGGCGGGCAGTATTTTCCCCAAAAGGCGGGATCAGTCTTCCATGAGGGCCGCAAGGCGGGTGAGCAGCTCCAGGGCGCTCTTGAATGCGGCCGGAGAAAAATCCTCGTTGTGCAAGCGCATGTTGAGATATCCGGTGAGCGGGCGCAAATGGGGAGCGAAGCCGCGCCAGAAATCCTCGCCCGGAAGGGCGGTCCTGCCCCGGACGATCAGGGTCATCTCCCGGCTCAGCTTGAGAGCCGAGCGGGAAAAGGCCCGGGCGAAGGCCGGATGCGCCCCGGCCAGCCGGCCCCAGGCCGCCCTCGCCCCCGCTCCTTCCGCATCGCCCGCGCGCTGGGCGAGCCCGAAGAACACGCCGAATACCTCGGCCCAGAAATCCCCGGCAAGACGGCGGGCGTCCGGCGCCGCCGCGCCCTGGTCCGAGGCTGGAGCGCCCCGAAGATCGTACAGTCCCCGCGCCTCGCGGGCGGTCTCCAGAAGCTCAAGCCCGGGCAGGCGGGCCGATCTCGCCTTGGCGGACTCCCCCCGGGCCAGGCGCCAGGCCAGATAGCCCACGGCCTCGGGCGTGAAGCGCTCCTTGCAGAAAATCCGTTCCCGATGGCAGGCCCAGCAGCCCCGGCAGCTCATCCTGGCCCGCAGCACGTGGCGGCCCGGCTGATACGGTCCTGTTTCGAAGGGACTGACCGGCCCCATGGACAGATTGAGGACCCGCCTGCCCGTCCAGGAAAAAAGGTGCATGGGCCCGGTGTCCGGGGTGACGCACAGGGCCAGGTGCTGGCTGAAATAAGCGAGCTCCGCCAGGGACATCTTGCCGCAGGCGTTGAGCGCCATGCCCTTGCAGCCCGCCTCGGTCTCCCGGCCGAGCGCCGTCTCCCCGGGCCCGCCCAGAAGGATGACCGTCATGCCGCGCCGGTAGAGCTCCCTGGCCAGTCCGGCCCAGAAAGCCGCGTCCGGCCGCTTTTCCGCCTGGCTCGCGCCCAGAAACAGGCCTGCCTTCAGCCGTTCGAGGCCCATGTGCTGGGGCGGCTCCCAGCGGGTCCTGGCCATGGACGCCAGGGGGATGACGTCCAGGGCGTTGAGATCGGCCCAGTGGTACTGGTTGTGGCGGTTGTTGTGGACGAGCGACGCCCGGTAGAGCTGCCAGTCGCCCCGGATCCGGGTGGCGCCCCCGGCGTCGCGATAGGGACCGGCCAGTTCCTCGGTCCGGACCTGTCCGGCCAGGGCCGCCGCCTCGGGCCGGTGGCTCAGATTGACGGTCAGATGAAAGGATTCTCCGGCCAAACGCGCGGATTCGGCCCAGGAAACGTACTGGACCGCCGGACCGGCCGCCGCCAGCTCCCGGAAAAATACCGGCTCCGCCACCACCCGGATGGGGTGGCCGGGAAAGGTCCGCTCCAGCCACAAAAACAGGGGGAAGGACAGGATGAGGTCCCCCATGCGCTGCATCTGCAGGACCAGGATGGGCTTTTTCAAGACCGCTCCCCTTTCCCGTCCCGCCCCGCATCCCCGGGGATGCGCCCCGCTTCCCGCAGGCTGGCCTCCTTGCGGCGCAGATCGTCCAGGGCGGCCCGTCTGGCCGCGTCCATGGCCTTGGCCGCCTGTTCCAGCGAGTATTTCCCGTGCAGCTTGAAGAGATTGGCGAAGGCGGCGCCCTGGGCCGGACCCGCCGCCAGGGCGGCCGCGCCCGAGCGCTTGCGGTGGCCCACGGCCAGATGCCCCTGGTAGACGGCGGTCCTGCCCGACAGGAGCAGCCGGATGTCGTGGTCCAGGTCGTCGTACTGGGAGGGGGAAAAACGGATGTCGAAGTCGCCGCAGGAGACAAGGGTCCGCGTTTCAAACAGGTGGCAGCAGCCCGTGACCGAGGCGCAGGGCCGCAGGTAGGCGAACCGCCCGATGTCCGGGTCGCGCGGATTGGTCCTGCCTGGCTCGAATTTCCGGCCGAAGGGATTGTCCGGAGCGGCGGCGTTTTCCGTTGGCTCGGACAAGAACATGTCCATGGCCTGGACCCGGGCGGGTTCGCCGGAATCCGTCACCCGGCAGCCCCAGACCCCGGCCCCGGGGTAGGCTTCGGCGGCGGCGGCCAAGCGTCCGGTCCAGTCCGGGGGGAGGACCGCGTCGTCGTCGAGAAAGGCGGTCCAGGTCAGAGCGGCGCATTCCGGACGGCGCATGAGCCAGTTGCGCGCGGCCGGGGCGCCCACGTTCACCGGCAGATAAATGGGAACGAGGCGTTCGGGTCCCAGGCGCCCGGCCCAGGCGGCGATCACCGCGCCGGTCCCGTCCGTGGAGCCGTTATCGAGGACCAGGGCAATGGCCGGTCCCTCCACGGCGCCCGCGTAGAAATCGCTTTCCGCCAGGGAAGACAGGGCCGCGTCCAGATCCCGGGCCTTATTATAGGAATAGAACAGCGCGGCCGCGCCGCCTGAAAGCCTGGCCAGACGCCGGTCCAGGCCGAAGACCAGGTCGAAAAAGCGCAACAGGGTTCCGGCGTGCCAGGGCCGGGCCGCATGGGCGCGCGCGAGCAGGGCCGCGGCCCCGTCCCTGTCGCCCAAGGCCAGACGGGCGGCCGCCAGCCGGGTCATGGTCCAGGGCATGGGGGCGAGCGACAAGGCCTTCTCATAACGCCGGACGGCCCTGTCGAACTCCCCGGAAAAAAAGGCGGCGTCGCCCTGAAAACGCAGGGAAAGCGGGGCCAGGGGGCCGTCGCGCTCCGGGAAAAGCCCGGCCAGGGAGGCCTGGTCCCCGGCCCGGTTAAGGGCCTGCGCGGCCAGGGAGCGCCAGAACAGGTTGTCCGGGGCCTTGGCGGCCTTGTCCATGGCGTAGGCGGCCAGCTTGCCGGGCTCGTCTTTCGACAGCAGCCGGGCCAGGTAGCGATCCTCGCCAGGCGGCGTGAAACGCCCGGCCACGGCCTGGGCCAGGGTTCGGGCTGCCTTCGCGTAGGCGGCTGAAAAAACGGCCGTCCCGGCGGGATCGGCGGAATCGGCGGAACCGGCGGAACCGGGGAAACCGGCAAAATCAGAAGTCACGGCCGCCGCCAGAACGCCGTCCAGGGGCTCGGTCTCGAACGCCGCCAGACGCAGCTCCCGGGCAAGCTCCGCCAGTTCCGGCGCCCCTCCCTCCCCAGCCAGCCGGGCGGCCAGGGCGCCGGCCGCGAGCAGCTCGTCCCGGCGCTCGCCGCCGGGCAAAAGGGCGTGGGCCAGGGCGGGCGGCAAGGCGTCGAGGAAAAACGAGGCCGCGTTCATGCAGAGCCGCCGAAGGTGGTTTTCATGATGGAAAACATGGTCCGCATCCTGGCCGCGTAGCCGTGTTCGGCCAGGACCCGGCGCCGTCCGGCTCCGGCGATCCTTCCCCGCTCCTTCGGGTGGGCGAGATAATAGGCCGCGAGCTCCCCGATCTCCTCCGGATGGGAATAGACGGCCATCTCCTTGCCCGGCTCGAAAAGATCGTCCATCTGGGCGCGGTAGTCGGTCAAAAGAAAGGCCCCGCAGGCCGGGACGTCGAAGACCCGCTGGTTGACCGCGCCCTTCATCTGCTTGCTGGTCACGTTGAAATTCACGTCGCTCAGGGGATAAAACACGGGCAGGTCGTCGTAGTAGCTCATTTCGGGAAGCCTGCGCCAGGCCGTTCCCTCGTCCGGGAACACCGAAAGCCAGCCGTCGTCGCCCACGATGGCCGGATGAAACGGCAAAAGCCGCCCCACGCAGGCGGCCCGGGATATCCGGGTGGCGTCCCAGACCAGCCCCGCCTCGAAGGCCGAACGGCGCTCCGGGTCCTCCATGGCGAGATAATACGGATGCAGATCGGGATAACGCGTTTCCAGAAAGACGCGCACAGAGCGTTCCTGGTCCTCGCCGAAGGCGGCGGCGACCTCCCCCGCCCTGGCCATAAGGGGCGCGGGCGGATCGGCGAAGGCGTAGCGCAGCCTGGCCTTGTGGACCATGGAATTGCCCACGAACGAGACGCCGGATTTCCAAGGATGGGAGGAATCGACGCGCGTGGGAGGGGTGAAGCGGGTTTCATCCGTCGCCAGGGGCAGATAGCGGGCGTGGGGAACGCCCATGTCCCGCAGGGGGGCGAGGTTGTCCCGGTCCCAGGTGAAGATGACGGTGTGAGGGTTCCAGGCCCTTGCGTACTGGACGAGCATGAGCTCGGGATTGTCCAGGAACCAGGAGGCCAGGGGCAGCTCAAGGCGCTCCAGGAGGTCGAGCAGCGCCCCCTCCCGGTCCACGCCCAGGTGGTTCATGGTCAGGATGAAATCCGGCCGGAAGTCCTTGACGGTTTTCATGACCGCAAAAAGGAAGGCTTCGAGTTCGGCCTCGTCCCCGCCGATGTCCATGAGACGGCAGGGAACGCCCAGGCGCTTGCAAGCCGCGGCCGCCTCGCCCAGGAGGAAGAATTTGCTGGTGAGCAACAGGACACGCGGCCATTGACCGGCGAATTTGGGGTAGACGAACGCGCTTGCGACCGGCGCGTCTTGAGCGCCCGGCTCGCCCGGCTCGACCGGCTCGACCGGCGCGGCGGGCGCGGTCAAGAGGGCCCGCAGGACGCCGTAATAGGCGGGGTCCAGGCGCTGGTAGCCGGGCAAAGCGGCCACGACGAGGGGGCGGCCGCCGGAAAGTCCGGTCAGGGCGCGGTGAACGGCCGCCGGGTCGGGATCGTCCAGCCAGAAGGGGCGCTCCTTTTCGGCGAACGCTTCGCGCAGACCGGTCAGGGACAGGATGGACGCTTCCTTGTCCGCCACGGCGAACGGGACGCCGGCCTCGTGAAGGATGCGCAAAGCCTCGCCCAGACCCGCGCCCAAAAGGACGGGGAATCCGCCTGAGGCCAGGGCTTCCCCGGCCAGACGGGCTTCGGTGCGCCGTCCGTAACGGCCGCAGAGGTTCCAGGATTTCCCCGCCTGATCGAGACGCACGTCGCAAAGCCCGTCCTGACTCAAGACGGCCTCGGCCCGGTATGTCGGCGGGATGGGCATGAATAATCCGGTTCGCGTTCCAGCGCGCGCCCGGCCATTCGCGGGCGCGGCGCGTTGACTCCCGGGCCGGCCTTCCGGGACCATGTCCCGGGGATGGCCGGCTCAGACCATGGCGGCCTTCAGTTCGTCCTCGTCGGACAGGATTTCAAAAAAGCTCAGAAGCTGCACCAGGCTCAGTGTCTTTTCCACCTGGGGACTGGGGCTGTAGAGAAAAAAGGCCTTTCCGCCGCTGCGCATCCTGGTGTTGACGGACACGAGCAGGCCGATGCCGGAACTGTCCATGAAATCCACGCCGGAGAGGTCCATGATGAGCTTTTCCACCCCGGATCCCAGCTCTTCGTTGATGGAGCGCTTGAGATCATTCGTGATGTCCAGGGTGACCTCTCCTTTGAGCTTGGCGTATAAAACCGCATCCTTGCGTTCAAGCGTCAGCTTTTCCACTGTGGTCGTCCTATGTCTTTGTGAATAAACAAAATATTTTCACCGCGCAGCTTGCGGACCTCGCAGGAGTCCGAGAGCATGGAGATGATGAACATGCCTCTGCCTCCTTCGGACTCCGGGCCTGGATTTTCGAACCGGACTTCCTCGTCGAAGCCGCAGCCCCAATCCACAACCTCAAGCTCGACGGATTCTCCCGGGGAAACCCGCACGCGGACTTCCAGTTCGCCGGAATCGCCGTCGTAGGCGTGCCTGACCACGTTGGCGCAAGCCTCTGTCAGCATGATGTCCATATCATGCAAGGCGTCGCCGTCCGCAATGAACCCGGCGAGAAACTCCACCACATCCTTGGCCAGCTGCCTGCTTTCCTTCGGCGTGGACCGGGTCTTGAATACGCGATCGATCACATCCCATCCTTTGCGCGGCCAGCCGCCGCAATTCCAGGGAGGCCGCGCCCATACCCCCATAAGTCCCCAACGCGCCGCGTCAAGCGCGGCAAAGAGGCCGGACGCGCCTTTTCCGCCCTATGTACCGGAAAACGCTTCGCTGTCCAACATCAAGCTGACCGGCCCCCAATTGACCAGGGACACGTCCATGTCCGCGCCGAATTCCCCGAACCCGCTTTTGCCCGGTAAAAGCGCCGTCACGTCCCGGCGAAAGCGGTCGAAAAGCGGCGACGCGATTTCCGGCGGGCAGGCGCCCGTGAAGGAAGGCCTGCGCCCCTTGCGCCAATCCGCATACAGCGTGAACTGGGACACGGCCAGAAGCCCGCCCCCCGCGTCCCGAAGGCCCAGGTTCATCTTTCCCGCATCGTCCGGGAAGACGCGCAGGTCGAGCATCTTGGCGAGCATGGCTCCCCAGACCCGGCTTTCCGGCAAATCCGGGCCGTCGGCCGCGCCGAAGCCGCAAAGAACCAGAAGCCCCGGACCGATTTCGGCCAGGAGCCTTCCCTCGCTCGTCACCGAGGCGGACCGTACGCGTTGCAGAAAAAGTCGCATCAATCCTCGCTATACGCCGCGTTACCCGTGGCGTTTTCCGCGAGACGCGCGGTTGCGCCGATCCGGGCCGGGCTGGGCTGGGGTTCATGCGCCGTCCGGGCGCCGGGAAAACGCGCCGGACGATGATTCCTGGCGAGGGAATTCTCGCTTCCCCGCCCGGGATCGCGTACCCGGCAATATGGCCCCGCGGGCAATGGGCCTGGGTGGATTCGCCGGTCGCGGCCAGTCGAAACATGTCCGGTCTCTTGGTTGATCGCGGCGGCGAACCATTGCGCCGCCCGAGGGCGCATGCATACGGCCGGGCGGCGGCCATGGCAAGCGCCCCATGCTGAGCGCGACCGGAACGCTAGGCCGTCGCCTCCTCCATGGCCATGACGTCCTCGTCGAAGGCCTCGCCGGAGTCCGACGCAGCCCCTGCGTTCAGGCATTCCTTGGCGGAAGCGCCCGCTTCCAGGCAGGCCTCCCGGGCGGCCTCGGACCGGTCCTTGGGGCCGTAACGCCGTAGCGAATCGGCCTCCCAGTCGTCCAGGGCGCGGCGCAGGGCCGGGCATCTCCCCACCCGGTACTGGTCGCCCAGGCGCAGGAGGCATTCGGCTTTCGGGTAGCGCAAAAACACGTGCACCCGGGAGGAGCCGGGATATTCGCGCAGGATCTTGACCAGATCCTCGATGGCGCCTGTGGCCTCCTCGGCGATGTCGATGCGCACGTGCAGCGGATCGCCGTTTTTTTTCACGGCATCGGCCAGAAGCTCCACGGCTTCGGCCTCGAGTTTGGCCATCTTGGGCGCGTCCTCGCCGCCGCCGTCGCCGCCCTCGTAGCCGCTGATCTTGGCGGTAAAAAGAAGCGGCTGGTCCATGGTGAGCCGTTCCTTGATCTCCGCGTAGGTCTTGGGAAAAATGGTGATCTCCCCGTCCCCGGACAGGTCCTCGATCCGGCAGAAGGCCATCTTGTCGCCGGATTTCTTGGTCACGATCTCCTTGATCTGGGTGATCATGACCGCCACCTTGACCGGAACGCCCGCCTCCAGGCCCTTGCAGTTGGCGACCTTGGTGATGAGCATGGTCCGGATGTCCTTGACGTAGGCCAAAAGGGGATGGCCGGTCAGATAGAAGCCGATGGCCTCCTTCTCGTAGGCCATCTTGTCTTCCTGGCCCCATTCCGGCAGGTCCGCCTCGGCGCAGGAAAGCCCCAGCCCGGTGGTGGGCTTGGGTTTTTCCGGAACAAGGGCCATGAGCGAGAGCTGGTTGTCGTTTTTCTCGGCGGCGCGCTTCTGGCCCACGGCCACGGCCTGGTCGAGCCCGGCCAGAAGCCCGGCCCGGGAACAGCCGAAGGAATCCATGGCCCCGCATTTGATGAGGTATTCGAAGACCCGCTTGGTGATCTTGCGCTGATACAGGCGCGCGGCCATGTCCACCAGGGAGGTGAACGGGCCGTTTTCCTTGCGCTCGGCCGCGATTTCGCCGATGGCGTCCGCGCCCACGTTCTTTATCCCCGCGAGACCGTAGAGGATTTTTCCGTCGTTGACCGAGAAGCGCGCCTCCCCGGCGTTGACGTCCGGCGGCAAGACCTCGACCCCCTGCTCCCGGCAGTCGGCGATGTATTGCAGGAGCTTTTCCTGGTTGCCCAGTTCCGAAGTCATGAGCGCCGCCATGAAGGCCACGGGATAGTGGGTCTTCAGGTAGGCGGTATGGTAGGAGATCTGGGCGTAGGCCGCGCTGTGGGACTTGTTGAAGCCGTATTCCGCGAACTTTTCCATCAAGTCGAATATCTCGTTGGCCTGGGCTTCGGAGACATCGTTCTCCTTGGCGCCGGACAGAAAGCGTTCGCGTTGTTTGGCCATCTCCTTGGCGTCTTTTTTTCCCATGGCCCGGCGCAGCAGGTCGCCCTCGCCCAGGGAGTAGTTGGCCAGCACCTGGGCGATCTTCATGACCTGTTCCTGGTAGACGATGACCCCGTAGGTGGGCTTCAGGGTCTCCTCCAGGGAGGGATGGGGATATTCCACCGGAATTTCGCCATGCTTGCGCTGGATGAACTGCTCCACCATGCCCGAACCCAGGGGGCCGGGGCGGTAGAGGGCCAGCATGGCGATCAGGTCCTCGAAGCAGCTGGGTTTTAACATGCGCAGGTATTTGCGCATGCCCTGGGATTCCACCTGGAAGATGCCGTCGGTGTCTCCCCGGCTGAACAGATCGTAGGTGGCCTGGTCGGTGAAGGGCAGCGTGTCCAGATCGGGCGGCGTGAGGCCCATGCCCCGGATATTGTCCAGGGCGTCCTGGATCACGGTCATGGTCTTGAGTCCCAGGAAGTCGAACTTGACCAGCCCGGACTTCTCCACCCGCTTCATGTCCCACTGGGTCACGATTTCGTTGTTCTTGCCTTTGTAGAGCGGCACGTACTCCGTCATGGGCAGGTCGGAGATGACCACCCCGGCGGCGTGGGTGGAGGCGTGGCGGGCCAGCCCCTCCAGGCGCTTGGACACGTCGATGAGCTTGGCCACCTTGGGGTCCGAGGCGGCCATGGTCCGCAGATCCGGCTCGCGCTCCAGAGCCTTCTGGATGGTCATCTTCATCTCTTCCGGGATGAGCTTGGCGATGCGGTCGGTCTCGCCGAAGGTCATGCCCAGCGCCCGGCCCACGTCGCGCACCACGGCCTTGGCCTTCATGGTGCCGAAGGTGGTTATTTGCGCCACGGAATCCGAGCCGTATTTTTCCGAAACGTAGCGGATGACCTCGTGGCGGCGGCGTTCGCAGAAATCCACGTCGATATCCGGCATGCTGATGCGCTCGATGTTGAGAAAGCGCTCGAACAGAAGATCGTACGGAAGGGGATCGAGGTTGGTGATCTTCAGCGCGTAGGCCACGATGGAACCGGCGGCCGAGCCGCGCCCGGGGCCCACGGGGATGCCGTTGTCCTTGGCCCAGTTGATGAAGTCCTGCACGATGAGGAAATAGCCCGGAAATCCCATCTGCTTGATGACGCCAAGCTCGTATTCCAGGCGGTCCCAATAGCGTTTCTCGTCGAAATCCGGATTGCCGGCGTTGGCCTCGCGCAGCTTGTCCAAGCGTTTTTTCAGCCCTTCCCGGGCCATGGCGTCCATGACGTCGTCCAGGGACTGCCCCTCGGGCACGGCGTAGATGGGGAAATGGTAGTGCTTGAGGTCGAGCTCCAGGTCGATGCGGTTTGCGATCTCACAGGTATTTGCCAGGGCCTGGGGAACGTGGGAAAACGCTTCCTCCATTTCCTGGGGGGTCTTGTAATAGAGCTCCTTGGTGCCGAAGCGCATGCGCCTTTCGTCGTCCACGCAGGCGGCCGTCTGGATGCACAGGAGCACGTCGTGGGCCTCGGCGTCCTCGGCTGTCAGGTAATGGCAGTCGTTGGTGGCCACCAGCGGCAGCTTGACCTCGTGGGCCAGCTCCATGAGCAGATCGTTGAGCCTGGCCTGTTCGGACAGGTCGTTGGCCTGCATTTCGAGATAGAGCCGGTCCGGGAAAATCGACTTGTAGGTTTCGGCCATGGCGATGGCGGCCGCCATGTCCTCCTTGAGGAGCTTCTGGTGGATCTCTCCTTTGATGCAGGCGGAAAGCGCGATGAGCCCTTCGCTGTGCTTGGCGAGGATGTCCTTGTCCACGCGGGGCTTGTAGTGAAAGCCTTCCAGATGGCCCATGGAGACGAGTTTCAGGAGATTTTTGAAGCCGGCCAGGTTCTGGGCCAGAAGGACGAGGTGGTAGCCCGCGTCGCGGGGGGAACGGGCGTCCTTTTTGAAGCGGCTTTCCTTGGCCACGTAGACTTCGCAGCCGAGGATGGGTTTCACGTCCTTGGCCTTGGCGGCCATGTAGAAGGTCACGGCGCCGTGGAGGTTGCCGTGGTCGGTGATGGCCGCGGCCGGGGAGCCGAACTCCTTGGCCCGATTGACCAGATCCCCGATGCGTATGGCCCCGTCGAGCAGGCTGTATTCCGTGTGGCAGTGCAGATGTACGAAGTCTGACATAGCTAATCTACTGTATTTCCTGTTTTTTTGAGAAGCGCTCTCCTGAATCCCCTCGCTGCGGAGCATAGCCGAAAACGCGGGAGAAGCAAACGCCCGTGACGGGCGCCCGAAAGCCGGGGCCTTGTTCCCCGGGGCGATCGGTCTTATACTCCCTCACCGCCGCCAAGCGGTCCCGTATGCTGACGCCGGGCTGAACGCCCCCCGCGTCCGTCCGCGCGTAGAGCAAGGAGCCTCCCTATGAAAGCCATCCAGATCGTCGGCTTCAAGAAGTCCGGCAAGACCACCCTGGCCGCCGCGCTCGCCAGGGAACTCAGATCCCGGGGCGTTTCCCTGGCCGCCGCCAAATTCACCCACCACGAGCGCCTGGATCAGGAGAAGGCCGACACGCAGATCCTCATGGACGCCTGCGAAGGACCGGTCGCCTTCTTCGGCCCCGAAGAGACCGCGCTTTTCTGGAACAAGCGCCGCTACCTGCCGGACCTTCTGCCGCTCATGAACGCCGACGTCCTCATCGTGGAAGGCGGCAAGACCCTCGGCTACATGCCCCGGGTCATCCTGCCCCGCTCGGCTGAGGACATCGAAGAACTTGATGACGAAAACGTCCGTCTGGCGCTCGGGTCCTACGGCGAGGTCGAGGTCCCCGGCCTGCCGAGAATCCGGTCCGCCGCCGAACTGGCCGGCCTGACCCTCTCGCGCGGCTTCATCCTGCCCGGACTCAATTGCAAGGCCTGCGGCCTGGCCTCCTGCCGCCGCATGGCCGCCAAGATCGTGGCCGGAAAAGCCTCGCCGGAAGACTGCGCCGCCGAAAACGCGGGCATGACCGTCACGGTCAACGGCCACGCCCTGGGACTCAACCCGTTCGTGGAAAACATCATCAAGGAAGGCATTCGCGGCATGCTTTCCCAGCTCAAAGGCTACGCGCCCGGGACGGTGAAAATCACCCTGGACGTCTAGGAAACCGGACCGCGTCTTGCCGGCCGGGCCTGACCGGCTCCCGGTTTTCACAGCGCACGGTCATCGCGGCGTCCGGCCGAGCCTGTTGTCTTCGGTCCGGAAGACGGGTAAGGTTTCGCGGTCCAACACGAACCAAGCCGGGACCACATGAGCGACAACGCGCCAGACGCAACTGCGACCCCGATTCCTAACGAGCGGCCCCAATCGGATGGACGAACGGACGATTCCGTGATCGCGGAACGGCGTTCCCCGCTGGAGCCGGAACACGCCGCCTATCTCATCGAGGCCGAGCGCGCCGAGTTCGTGGAGCGCCGCATCAAGCAGAAAATCGGGGATTACTCCCGTTACGATTTCAGCGCCCGGCAAAGCGTCTCCCTGAACGTCTTTTTCGATCTGGCCCAGGAATACGCCCCACTGGAAGATCTCTACGCCATATTTCTCATCATCCCCAAAGTGTTCTTCGAGCGGGACTGCGAACTCTACGTCCTGGACGAAAACGCCCGGGGCATACGGCGTTGCGTGCGCGAATGCCCGGCGGACGCGCCCATCGAGGATTTCCCGGCCGTCCCCGTGGAACGCGCGGGCCACTACCTCATCCCCATCCGGGGCAACAGCGAGCTCGTCTCCCAGCTCCCCTTCGCTCCCCTTGGCCGGATCATCGGACTGTTGCGCATCGCGGATGCGGCGTCCCTAAGCGAGCACGAAAAGCTGTTCTTCGAACGCTACGCCAACCGCTTCGGCTACCAGTTGCACAACCGCATCATCAGCAAGAAAAACACCGAGCATATCCAATTCATCAGAAGCCTGGTCAACGACATCGGGCACAACGTCATCGTGCCCAACATCTATTTCAAGCTCTTCTACAAGCGCTTAAGCTCCCGCATCGACATGCTGGAGAAATACAAGCTCAAGCTTGAGGACGCCCTGAAAGGGTGCGGCGCGGCGGGAGAGGACATGGCGCCCGCGCTCGCCGGAGAACTCGACTACATTCACCAGAGCCTGAAAAATCAGTACAACGATATTTTCGCCCACTACATGCAGACCAGCCTCTTCCTGGAAACCCTGCTGCGGCGTTCGCATTTCGAAAAAGGCCGCTACGTCCTGGAAAAACGCCGCTGCAATTTCAAGAAACAGATCATCGACCCCCAGGTGGAGCGCTACCGCAACCGGCTGGAGGAGCGCGGGGTGGAGATCGACATTTCGCTCGGCGGGGTGCCGGACCAGGAAATCGAGGCCGTGGTGGACATCGGGCTCATAAGCCAGGTCTACGCCAACCTCTTTTCCAATGCGGTCAAATACGCCCGGGAAATCACCGACCACCAGGGGCGGCGGCGCAAATTCATGGCCTACGGCTGGCGCAGGGACAAGGACGTCTTCGGCCCGGGCCGCGACGGCGTCCGGCTCAACGTGTTCACATCGGGCGCGCCGCTTTCCCCGGAAAGCTGCGAGATCATTTTCGAAGAAGGAAAACGCGGGGACAACGCCTCCGAGGAATACGGCACGGGACACGGGCTCTACTTCGTCCGCGAGGTGGTCAGCCTGCACGGCGGTTTCGCGGGCTGCGAGTCCGCGCCCTACGGCAATAATTTCTATTTCGTCCTGCCCATGGAGCCCGATCCGGAACCCCTGGCGCATCAGGATCTCTAAGCGCCCTCCATGCCCCGATCGTCACGAATGCAACCGCCCCGCCAGGCCGAATTCATGCGGCTGGCCTGGAACGGCGCAAGCCTGCGCGTCCCCGGGGACTGGGAGCCCGCCAGGCTCGGCAAGAGCTATCTCTTCCTCGAGGACGGAACCGGCCCGGTTCTGGAATGCAAATGGACCGCCGCGAAAAAACAGCTGTCCCCGGACGCGGCCGTGAAACGCCTCGCCCGGGAGTCCGGCGCCCGCATCGAGCCCATTGAGGAAAACGCCCTGCGCCCGGCCTGGAAAAAGGCCCTGGCGGACGCGGATCACGCGGCCTTTGCCTGGAAAAGCCCGCACATGGAGGGCCTGGGCGCGGTCTTTCGCCCGGACGGCGGCGGCCCGCTCACCGTCCTGCGGTTTTACCGCCCGCTTCGTCCGGAGAAGGACGCCGGGGAGCCGTTTACGTCCCACGCCCCCATCTGGGACGAAGTCCTCGGCTCCTACCGCCGCCATGACGGCGAGGAGCGCGCGCCGTTCGAACTCTACGGCATCCGTCTTCTGGCCCCGCAGGGCCGCGCCCTCAAGACCTTCTCCTTCAAGCCCGGAGCCTTTGAGATCGAATTCGAAGGAGGCCGGGAAAGCCTGACCTACGCCCGTTTCGCTCCGGCCGAGGCCATTTTGCGCGGCAAAACCCTCGAAGGATGGACGCGGGCGGCCTTCAGTCTGGGGAATAACGATTCCGCGCTTCCCCTCGCCTCCCCGCCGGACCATGCGGACAATCCCGCCATGCTCTTCGCCTCGCCCGGACCGGGCAATCCGCTCTACCGGGGGCTGCTGCGAGCCGCCTGCGCCGTGTCCGGCCGCAAGCGCTTCACCGGCGGGATCGTCCGGCATTATCTGAAACACAACCGCATCCTGTGCCTGACCGCCCGGGGAACGCGCCCCATATCCCCCGAACGCCTCGCGGCCCTGGAAAAGGACTATGGGACTTTTTAAGCGCAAACGCGCGCGTCCCCTCTCCCCGGCCGAGGGAGGGCTGACCAGGGACCGCGCCCTGGAGCTCGCCCCCGTGAAAAACCGCTTCATCGAGGAAACGGTCACGGACGGGGATTTCATCCTTCTGACCTACCCCACCACGGTCAAGCCCTGGTTCTCGGGCATCGCCAAGCGCTTCGGCGCCTGGGACGGCAAGCCCCTCATGAAAAAGCTGGGGCTCGACGAGATGGGGACCTTCACCTGGCGGCTTATTGACGGAAAAAAGACGGTGAACGGCATCGCCCGGGATTTCGCCGCGCGCTACGGCCTGCAAAAGCGCGAGGCAGAGCTCTCCGTCTCCTCCTTCATCCGGGAGCTTGGCCGCAGGGGCCTTCTGGGTTTTACGGAATAGTCGAATTAAACCCTTTTTTCCGGCATGTTGCCGGAGAAGCCCCTTTCCCAGGCCCCACGTCTGCGGCTCTCGCCCTTCTCCCGCCCCCGCCGCTTGCCGAAACATGCCCGCCGCTCGCCGAATCCCGGTTCGATTTTTGCTTGGAGCATCGTATCACGGGCATGAGGGGAAACGGCCCGCGCGCATCCCCGGCCCGGCGAATCGAAAAACAGGCGAACCAGGCGAATCCGGAGGGGATCATGTACAGGCGCTATTGCAACGAACGAGGCTGTCCGGGACATGTGAAGAACTGGGAGAACTGCCGTGAGCTGCGGGCCTTCGCGGGCGCGACCGCCCCGGCCGCCTGGGCGGCCCAGATCCGCGAACCGGTCCCAGGCCGGAACGCCGCAGCCCAAACCGGGCGCGAGCCGTCCCTGTCCTTCCGGATGAAATAGGCCGTTCCCGGCGATCGCCGGTCGAAAAAGAAATTCCGGCCGGACGGGCGACGGCGGGAGAGCGGAAACCGCTTTCGCCCTCCGGGAGACGACGCCGGTTTGCGCCCTACCCCTTGCCGCTTTCCGGGCCGAAATAATTGTAGGCCAGGGCCAGACAGATGGCGAAGGCCATGGCGCTGACGCCGATGGCGGCGTCGTAGTAGGCCGGCGCGGCCAGGGCCATGCGGATGAGCAGGGTCGAAACTGCGAAGCCCGAGTTGCGGAAGATGGAGTGAAAGGACGGCAGGTGCAGGTGGGAGATGAGCACCAGGAGGATGTCGCTGAAGATGAGGATGGTGTAGAAGATGCCGAAAAACGGCTCGGCGTGGCCGGTTTCCGCGCTGTCCACGCCCACCATGATGGCCACCCCGAAAAAGACGGCCAGCAGGACCAGGGAGATGAGCTTCTTGGCCGCCACGAAACGGTAGAGCGCCGTGGCCTTGGTCCCCGCCTTCCTGGATACCAGCCGGTAATACAGCCCCAACCCCACGAAAATGCACAAAGCCCCGGCCGCGTCCGTAATGATGGGCAAAATGGGCGTCAGTCCCGAGGCGATCTCGATGGGTTCCTTGAAATGGATCAGTTCCTTGAAGGAGTTGCGCAGGAGGATGAGCGCCAGGATTTCGAACTGCTTGCCCACCGCCTTGGACACGGAACACGGCAGGGTGAAGACCAGATCGATGACCTCCTGGATGAGCACCAGGGAAAAGGCCAGCTTGATGGCGTAGAAATGGCTCATGGGGGTCAGTTGCGCCAAGGGCTCGGGCAACAGCCCGCGCCGGTTGAGCTCAATGCCGCCAAGCCCCAGCAAGAAGGCGGCCACCTGGATGATGGCGAAACCCCGCTTGGTTTTGGGGCGTTCCCAAAAGGCGTGCAGCGGGTCGAAGAGATAGGTGGCGCCGTCGAGTATCGTGCTCATGAGGTTTCCTTTCCCCCAGAATATCCAGCCAGGCCTTCAAGAGCAAGGCGCCTTTTCAGGCCTTTCCGCATATCGTTCAAACGTGCAACATGTTTTTTCTCATTAATTTAACACACTGAGACAATTACTTTTTTCAGTATTTTACCATTTCTTTCATTTGACATTTTTCCATTTGTGTTAAATTTTGAGCGCGTCTCTCACAGTCGACGCGCGTTGCCTCGTGGACGCGAAAACGCCCGGTTTATTCTTTTTAACCGTTACATCCGCGTCCCGTTGAATCGTTTCATCAACCCGCCATGCGCATGAAGGATGTGAACCACCATGATGGGCTCTCTTCATTTTCGACTGGCCGCCGCCATGCTCGCCGGACTTCTCGTCGTCGCCCTCCTGTGCAACGGGGCCTACCTCGTGGAACTTTCCTCCCTGCGCGATGAAACCCGCGACGTCCTGCGGACCGCCCTGGCGGGTCATGAAGGCGCGCCCCGGGCCATCGCGGAGGCCGAGAGGGTCATCTCCTCCTCCATCAACTCCGCCCTGACCACGGCCGTCGGGCTCAGCGTGGCGGCCCTTGCGGCCATGGCCCTCATCCTGGGCCTCATCATGCGGAAAAATCTGCTCACCCCCCTGGAAACCCTGGCCGAGTTCGCCAACAAGGTGGCCAAGGGCGATCTCGCCGCCACGGCCCCGGGGCGTTTCATCGGCAGGCTGGATCGTCTGAAGCGGGCCCTGGACGTCATGGTGGCCGAGCTGCGCCAGGGCATCGACGCCTCGCGCAAGGCGGCCGAGGAGTCGGCGCGCATGGCGGCCGAGGCGGGCAAGGCGGCCCGCCAGGCCGAACTGGCTCACAAGAAGGATGAAATCCGGCGTCAGGGCATGCTCGGCGCCGGGGAGACCCTGGAAAGCGTGGCTGAGACCATCCAGTCCGCCACGGCCGAGCTCAAGACCGAGGCCGCCGGCGTCAGCCGCGGCGCGGAGGAACAGAAAAGCATCATCGCCGACACGGCCACGCTGGTGGAACAGATGCTCGCTTCCATCATGAGCGTGGCCGAAAGCGCCGCCGAAGCCGCCGGGGCGTCCGAGGAAGCCGGCGGCAAGGCCAAAAACGGGGCCGAGGTGGTCAACAATTCCGTGGAGGCCATCGGCCGGGTCAGCTCCCTGGCCGAAGCCCTCAAGGCGGAAATGGCCGACCTCGGCAAGCAGGCCGAATCCATCGGCCAGGTCATGACGGTCATTTCCGACATCGCCGACCAGACCAACCTTCTGGCCCTGAACGCCGCCATCGAGGCCGCCCGGGCGGGCGAGGCCGGGCGCGGTTTCGCCGTGGTGGCCGACGAGGTCAGAAAGCTGGCCGAAAAAACCATGCACGCCACCCAGGAAGTGGGCCGGGTCATCCAGGCCATCCAGAAAAGCGCCCGGGACAACATCAAGAACATGGACGCCGCGGCCCAGGCCGTGCAGACGGCCACCTCCCTGGCCGGGGAGTCCCGGGAGGCGCTGGGCGAGATCGTCTCCCTGTCGGACACGGCCTCGGTCCGGGTGCGGGGCATCGCCGCCGCCTCGGAGGAGCAGGTCCAGTCGAGCGAGCATATCAAGCAGGCCATCGACCGCATCCACGAGGTGTCGTCCTACGCCACCGAGGGCATGCTGCGCTCTTCCCAAACCATCGAACGTCTGGGGGGGGAAATCGAGGAACTCATCAAGCTCAACGCCGTGTTCAAGCTCATCGGCCAGGGCACGGCCCAGGATCTTGTGGAAAAGCTCGCCCAATCCAAGGAACTGCTTTCCTTTGAACAGGGCCGCATGGAAGGGCTCATGAAGAAGGCCCTGGACGGGCATTCCTTCCTGGAGCTGCTCTACGCCACGGACGAACGGGGCGTACAGGTGACGGAAAACATCGCGCCCCGGGATTTCCGGGCCAAATCCAGCCAGTCGGCCAAGGGAAAAAACTGGTCCGGCCGTCCCTGGTTCAAGAACGTGGCCCAGACCAAGGACGTCTCCATCTCCCCCATCTACGTTTCCGAGGCGTCGGGAGAGTACTGCCTGACCATAAGCGCGCCGCTTTTCCTCGATGAGCGTTTCGCCGGGGTCATCGCGGCGGACATCAAGGTGTTCGGCTGATGACGGGGCGGACTTCGCGGCGGTGAAAAACCCGATCCCGCGCTCAATCAGAAAGCCAGGGCCGGCGCGTAGTTTGCTACGCGCCGGCCCTGGCTTTTTTCGCGCCTTGCGCTCGAACCGTTGCGGCAGCCTGAGCAAGAAGATGGCCAATAAACGCCGGGGCTTGGGACATCCGTCCCAGGCCCCGGCGTTATGAAGGGAAATCAGGCCGGGGTCATGAAAGAGGGAATTCCAGGCGGGAGCGCAGCCGCTTTCCGGCGAAAAGACCGCAGGCCACGCCCAGGGCGTTGGCGGCCATGTCCAGGACCGAGGCGGAGCGTTCGGGTATGAAGCTCTGGCACGCCTCCATCAGCGCCCCCAGGACCAGCATGGACAGGGAGGCGGCCCGGGCGCGCCGGGCGTCGCGAAAGCCCGCAAAGGGCAGCAGGGCCAGGGCGAAATAGGCGGCGAAGTGGGCGAGCTTGTCCGCCGCGACGAAGGAAAAGGGCAACTCGGGACGCGGGGTCAGGGACTGCTGGATCACGTAGATCGCCGCGCACGCCCAGAATGCGACGACGGCCTCAGGAAGAGGCCGTTTCAAGGCGATCCGCACTAGCGGCCCGCCATGTCGCGCAACCTGCGGATGCGTTCCTCGGTGGGCGGATGGGTGCTGAACCAGTTGGCCGCGCGCTTGCCCGAAAACGGGCTGACGATGAACATGTTTTCCGTGGCCGGATTGGCCCGCATGGGGATCTGCCGGCCGTAGGTCTCAAGCTTGGACAGGGCCGAGGCCAGGGCCAGGGGCTTGCCGGAGATTTGGGCGCCCGCGGCGTCGGCCATGAATTCCCTGGACCGGGAAATGGCCATCTGGATGAGCGAGGCGGCAAGCGGCGCCAGGATGGCCAGGGCGATGGCCGCCAAAGGATTGGCCCCCTCGTCGTCATCGCCGCGCCCGCCGCCGAAAATGGCGGCCCATTGCAGCATGTTGGCCATCATCATGACCGCGCCGCCCATGACGGCGGCCACGCTTTGCACCAGGATGTCGCGGTGCTTGATGTGCCCGAGTTCGTGGGACAGCACCCCGCGCAGCTCATCCGTGGAGAGCATGCTCATGATGCCGCTGGTCACGGCCACCACGCCGTGTTCCGGGTTGCGTCCGGTGGCGAAGGCGTTGGGCGCCTCCTGGGGAATGAGATAGATGCGCGGCTTGGGCAGCCCGGCGTTGGCGGCCAGTTCCGCCACCATGGCGTGCAGCCCCGGCGCATCGTGAGGCGCGAGCTCCCTGGCCCTGTACATGGACAGGACGATCCTGTCCGAAAACCAGTAACTCCCGACGTTCATGACAAGGGCCAGGAAAAAGGCGATGACGAGTCCCGCGTTGCCGCCGAGCGCCCGGCCCACCACGAGGATCAGGGCGGTCATCAGTCCCAAAAGCAAGGCCGTCTTGATCTGACTGGTCACGATGCTCTCCTTCTATACGTCAAGACCTCGTCCCGGGCGGCCGGGACGAGGTCCTTCACAAATCACCGTATGAAATCAGGTTCATGAGGATCACTGAAACGCTGTTTCCATCCAACAAGGCAACTGCCGAAAACGCTTAGAGGTTTTTCAACACGCTCAATAACGAATCGAATCCGTACGTTTTTGGCTTTTGCTTAGGCGTTGCAATCCATCAGGTCCATGCGTCGTTCAAAGGTTTCCGGGAAATTGTCCGATAGGTCCTCATTCCATGTTCCGGGAAGCCGTTTTTGCGCTTTCGCCGGATTGTCCGGCATGTTCCCTTTCAGACGGAACTCTTGCGAGCGCCAGTGCAGCTTCGAAAGGGGCGACCACGTTCGCCGGTATGGGATTTCGGATTTATCGCGTCATACCCTCCGCTGAGGTTAACTCAACATTCCCTTTTCCATGATTTCTAGAATAATCGCGAGCGCGGAGATGTAAAGAGGAAAAATCCGCTTTTTCTCATTCCCCCCATTTTTGGAGGGAAAAGTCCCGCCCCCCGAAGACCGCCGGAAAAACCCACGAGGTTTATTCCTCCATCCTTCCTTTTTTTTGCATCTTTTCTTGCAATATCGGGAACATTGGGTACATTACAATGCGAGAGTGTAGTTTGCTATGGCTTGTCCGGCCTGCGCTTTCGCCCCTTTCACACGCCAAGGAGGATGGAATGTTTAGGAATTTAAAATTGGCGGCCAAACTCGGCATAGGGTTCGGTCTGCTGCTCGTCTTTACGGCCGTGGTCTCCTTCGTCGGTTGGCAAGGCCAGACCCAAATCATGGACCGGGCGGAAAAATCCCAGGAAGTCAGCACGATACTCAACAACATGCAGCTGTCGCGGATGGACGTCCTGTTCTTCATGAACACCAAGGACAAAGCCAGGGTCGATTCCTTCACCGAGCGCATGAACGCCACGATCGAGCACGCCGCGGCTTTGAAGGAACGCTTCGCCACCCAGGCCAACAAGGACAGCATGGACGCCATCGTCGTGGCGTCCAAACACTACATCGACCTTTTTCAGAAATACGCCGGGGCCGAGGAAGAACGAAACTCCGCCGTAAAGACGGTTGTTGAAGCGGCCACAGCCTTGCAGGAAACCGTTTCCGGCATGCAGGAAAACCAGCTGAAACTCTACCAGGAAGCGAGCGGACAGATCGGCTCCGAGCAAACGGCGAACACAAGAGTCAAGGCGCTCACCTCTCTTTCCAGCATCATGGCGGATTTTCTCAAATCCCGCATCGAAATGCTCTATTTCCTCTGGCGCGGCGATCCGAAATACGTGGCCAACGTCAAAACGGCTCTGGACGGCGTCATCGCCGCGGCGCAGGATCTGATCAAAATCCTCCCCCTGGAATCCGAGAAGCAGACGGCCGGGCGGATCATCGAAATGGCCGGCGTGTACAAGGGGAACGCGGACAATTTCCTCAAGGTCTCGGAAAATCAAAAAACCATCGTGTCCGAGATGACCAAAGCGGCCAACGAGGTCAGCGAGATTACGGAAAAAACCCTGTCCTTCCAGCAGCAAAAGATGGATGAGCAGGCCAAGACCTCCAGCATGACCAGTTTCATCGTCTCCGCCGCGGCGGTCATCCTTGGCGTGCTCTTCGCGCTCGGCATCACCCGGATCATCCAAAAGGGCGTGAACAACGCCAAGGCCGTGGCCGAAGCCGTGGCCATCGGCGACGTGGACCTGAACGTGGAAGTGAACAGCAAGGATGAAATCGGCCAGTTGCTGGCCGCCATGAAACAGCTCATCGAGGCGGAGCGGCGAGCGGCCGATCTGGCCGGCCGCCTGGCCATCGGCGACCTGGGCGTGGAGGTGGTCCTGCGCTCGGAAAGGGACAGCCTCATGAAAGCCCTGGCGAGCCTGGTGGATGCCGAGCGCAACGTGACCTCCATCGCGGAAAAACTCGCGGAAGGCGATCTGGAGGTGGACGTGACCGAACGTTCGGACAAGGACGCCCTCATCCAGGCCATCATCGCCCTGATCGACGCCGAGCGCAACGTGACCGGCATCGCGGAAAAACTCTCCCAGGGCGACCTTCGGATCACCGTGGAGGAACGCTCGAACAAGGACATCCTCATGCGCTCCCTGGCGGAGATGGTCCACAAGCTGACCGACGTGGTGCGCGAAGTCCAGGGCGGCGCGGAAAACGTGGCCTCGGGCAGCGAGGAAATGAGCGCCTCCTCGGAATCGCTCTCCCAGGGATCCACAGAACAGGCCGCCGCCGTGGAGGAATCCTCCTCGGCCATGGAGGAGATGGCCTCCAGCATCAGCCAGAACGCGGACAACGCCCGGCAGACCGAGGCCATCGCGGTGAAGGCCGCCCAGGACGCCCAGTCCTCGGGCGACGCCGTGACCAAGACCGTGTCCGCCATGAAGGAAATCGCGGGCAAGATCTCCATCATCGAGGAAATCGCCCGCCAGACCGACCTCCTGGCCCTGAACGCCGCCGTGGAGGCCGCCCGGGCCGGGGATCAGGGCAAGGGCTTCGCCGTGGTCGCGGCCGAGGTCAGAAAACTGGCCGAACGCAGCCAGGCGGCCGCCGCCGAGATCACGGCGCTTTCCACCTCGAGCACGGGCATTGCGGAAAAGGCCGGGGAGCTTTTGAGCAAGCTCGTGCCGGACATCCAAAAGACCGCGGACCTGGTCCAGGAAATCAACGCCGCCAGCCAGGAACAAAGCAGCGGCGCCTCCCAGGTCAACAAGGCCCTGCAACAGCTCGATCAGGTCATCCAGCAAAACGCGGCGGCCTCCGAGGAGCTGGCCTCCACGGCCGAGGAGCTCTCCTCCCAGGCCGAGCAGCTCCAATCCACCATCGCCTTCTTCACCCTGGACGACAGTTACGGCCCGGCCCGCAAGGCCCTGCCCGCCGCCATGAAAAAGGCCAAGCCCAAGAAGGCCATGAAGCCTCTGCCCGCGCCGGGCAGGGAAAAACGCGCCCCGGCCTCGAAAGCGCCCATAGCTCTTGACTCGATTGACGGGGATGAGGATGTTGAAGACAGACTCTTTGAGCGATTCTAAACCCCTAAACGGCCCGCCTCCGGGCGGGCCGTTTTCCAAGGAGCGGGCCGCATGAGCGAAATGGACCCTTCCGTCCAGATCTATGTTGAGGAAGCGCGAGAACTCCTGGCGGAACTCGAAGAAGCCTTGCTCGCCCTTGAATCCACCCCCGACGACATGGAGGGGGTTTCACGGTGTTTCCGCGCCATGCACACCATCAAGGGCGGCGGCGCCATGTTCGGCTTCGACGAGATTTCCCGGTTCACCCACGACGTCGAAACCGTCTTTGATCGCGTACGCAACAAGGAAATTCCCGTCACCAGCGGCTTATTGACCCTGACCCTGTCCGCCCGGGACCACATCCTTTCCCTCCTGGCCATCCCTCCGGACCAGATCGGCGAAGCGATCACCGCCGCCTCCGACGCCCTGATCGAGGAATTCCGCAAATATTTGCCCGAACACGCTTTGTCCGCCGGAAATGCCGGCGCCTCCGGCGCGCCGTCCTCTCCGGCGGCGGATTCCCGGGCGGACCCGGCGGGACCTGCGGCCGACGGCGACCCCTCCGTCGCGGACTCCGTGTTCTGGGTGCGGTTCCGCCCCCCGGCGAACATCCTGCTCACCGGAAACCAGCCCCTCCAGCTTCTGGAGGAAATGGCCGGCCTGGGCGCCATGGAAGCCGTTTTCCGGGCCCAGGACATTCCCGCCCTGGACGCCCCCGGGCACGACCCCTCCCAGGTCAAGGGCTGGTGGGACATTCTTCTCAACGCCCCGGTTGAGGAAAACGTCATCCGCGACGTGTTCATCTTTGTGGACGAGGAAGGGGTGCTCTCCATCACCCCCCTGCGGCAGGGAAAATACAGGCAATCCGACCTGAAGGAGCTGGCGGAGGTTTTCAGCGCCTGCGCGCCGGACGATACCGCCGCCATAGAGGAAGGTCTGCGCAAACGCCTGGACGAAAAGACCGCCTTCATCGCCAAGGCCAGGATCAAGGCCCAGCTCCAGCCCCAGGGCGCCTCCGGCGCCAAAAGCCAGCTTGCGGCCCAGCAGACCATCCGGGTGGACTCCCACCGCCTGGACATCCTGGTGAACATGGTGGGGGAACTGGTCATCATCCAGTCCCGGCTGCGCCAGGCCGTCAAGGGCCGCAAACTCGCCGTCATCTCCCAGGTGGACGAGGACCTGGAACGGCTGACCGACGAGATGCGCGACAACGCCCTGGGACTTCGCATGATGCCCATCGGGGCCGTGTACAGCTCGTTTCTGCGCCTGGTGCGCGATCTGTCCAATACGCTCGGCAAGGAAGTGGATTTCATCACCGAGGGCGCGGAGACCGAACTGGACAAGACCGTCATCGACCGCCTGAAGGACCCGCTCATCCACATCATCCGGAACAGCCTGGACCACGGGGTGGAGGCGCCCGGCGTGCGCGAGGCGGCGGGAAAGCCGCGCAAGGGCAGGGTCAAACTCTCGGCCACCCACTCCAGCGGCAACGTGGTCATCACCATCGAGGACGACGGCAAGGGGATCGATCCCCAGGTCGTCAGGATGAAGGCCATTTCCCAGGGACTGATCGCCCCGGACGCGGAGCTCACCGAAAAGGAAATCTACGCGCTGATTCTCGAACCCGGCTTTTCCACGGCCGACAAGGTGTCCGACGTGTCCGGCCGGGGCGTGGGCATGGACGTGGTCAAGAAAAGCATCGACGCCCTGCGCGGAACGCTCGAAATCCACAGCGTCAAGGGCGAAGGCACGACCCTCGTGGTCAAACTGCCGCTCACCCTGGCCATCATCGACGGCTTCAACGTCCTGATCGGCGGCGAATCCTACATCGTCCCCCTTTCCGCCCTCAAAGGCTTCCAGGAGCGCTTCATAAACGGCGGCGTCAAGATGGTGGAAACCATCGAGCGTATGGGCGAAATGATTCCCTGCGTCAGCCTGCGCCAGCTTTTCGCCGTGCCGGGGGAACAGCCCGCCTACGAGCGGGTGGTCATCACCGAGGTGGAAGGCGAGACCGTGGGCATGACCGTGGACCAGGTCATCGGCCGCCAGCAGGCCGTCATCAAAAGCATGGACGGCATGTACCGGGATCTCAAATGGATTTCCGGTACGACCATCAACGGCGACGGCAGCATCTCCCTGATCCTGGATATTCCCCAACTGGTGCGCTACGCCGCCAGCCGGGCCGAAATCAAACGCTGATCCAGCGCGGCGCCGGACCCGTTCCGGCGCCGCCCTCCAGCCTCCCCGTCGACCCGGCCGTCCGCCAATTCCTTTTCCCCCCTGCGGCCTTGCGGGCTTTCACCCGCAAGCGCCCGAGCCCGGATGCCCGGCGTCAGCGGCGCCGTCGCCCGGCGCCCGAAGCGCGCAAGCGCCATGGCGGGACGTCCCGGCGTCCGGCCCGGGGTATCCCGCTTCCCCCGCCGGTTTCATGTCCCAGGCCCCGCCACGCTAATCAGGGCCGCGTCCCGGACGGTCCGGGAAAGCCCTCCAGCATGCGCCCCAACGCCCCCGAACGCCTTTCGCGGGAAAAGGGCTCCGGGACGAACCTGATTTCGCCAGGGCCCCCGCTCCCCGTCCTCGCGCGCGGCCGCGCCCCGCTCGAGCAAAGCGCGCAAAACGACCCGGCGATTTTGACACCGTCCTCGCACGCGGCCGCGTCCCGCCCTCCCAGGATGAAGGGCGCGCCCCCAGGGAAACCGGATCCGCTTCGACGCTCTCGCGGAAAAAGCCATTATGCCAGCCATCCCCTCCATCCCGTCCCGGATCGCGGTTTTTCGCCTGAGCCGGAAAAACGTCTTGACCTTGGCGAGGCCGCCGGGTAAAACGTCCTCATACGTATATCAAGATATGTTGATATATTGATTTCATCCCGGACGCGCCTTTCGCAGAGGGCGTCGCGCCGGGAGCGGCAAGGATCAAGGCCATATCCGGCCCGCCTCGGCCTGAAACCGGCCGCGCGCGCCATCAACCTGGAGGACCCCATGCGCATCGCCGACGCCATCGATCAAAACGTCCCGTTCCTGTCCCTGGAATTCTTCCCGCCCAAGGAAGAGGCCAAATGGGACGCTTTTTTCGCCACCGCCTCCGCCTTGCGGGACGTGAATCCGCTGTTCGTCTCGGTCACCTGCGGCGCGGGCGGCAGCGATAAAACCGGCACGGTGGAAATCAGCTCGCGGCTCAAAAGCCAGTGCGGCTTCGAACCCATGGCCCACCTGACCTGCGTCGGGGCGTCGGAGGACAACGTGGCCGGGGTCCTGGACCGTCTTGCGGCGGGCGGCGTGGACAACGTCCTGGCCCTTCGCGGGGACCTGCCCCCGGGAGCGGACCGGAACGAGGCGCTTTCGGGGCGCTTCGTCCACGCCTCGGACCTCGTGGGCTTCATCCGGGAAACGGCGCCCGGCTTCGGCGTGGGCGCCGCCTGCTATCCCAACGCCCACCCGGAATCCCCCACCATCCGGGAGGACCTTGAGCGCACCGTGTATAAGGCCGACCAGGGCGCGGGTTTTCTGGTCACCCAGGTGGTCTTCGACAACAGAATCTATTTCGATTTCGTGGAGCGCCTGCGCGGTCTCGGCCTGACCATCCCCGTCATTCCCGGGGTGCTTCCCATTCAAAGCCTGGCTTCCCTGCGGTTCATCCTCTCGCGCTGCAGCGTGGGCGTTCCGGGGCCCCTGGTGGCCGAGCTGGAAAAAGCGGAAGCGGCGGGCGGACCGGAAGCCGTGCGCGAAACGGCCCTTCGCCACGCCATCGAACAGTCCCGGGCGCTCATCGAGGGAGGCGCCCCGGGAGTGCATCTGTACACCCTGAACAAGGCGGACATGTGTCTGCGCATCGCCAAGGAACTGGGACTTTGCCGGAAGCGGGCCGCCTGACGCGATTCCTCCGCTGCGGCGCCGCCGGTCTCTCCGATGCAGGCCGCCGTCGCGGCATGGCGCCTGCGAAACGCGCATGCGGGACTGCCGGGAAGGCGGCGCGGGCCGGAGACGGCGCCGGTTCCGGGAACCGGGCGAACGCGGGTGAGAACGTAAAATTCCCTTGTATTTTCCAGGGAAGGCGCGCATTGTCGTCTTGTCGAAATATCATTCCCTGTTCAAGGAGGACCTATGCGTCGATTGACCGCCGCCGTAATGACGTTGACCGCGTTGTGCTGCTTTCTCGCCACGCCCGCTTTCGCAAAAAAACAAAGCATCCAAAACATTGAATTCTCCACGGTCACCTGCGGCGAATTCATGACCGACATCCAAAGCGCCAGCGACGAGGACGTGGGCGTGGTGCTCATGTGGCTGGACGGCTATCTGAGCGGCGTTTCCGGCGACACCTATCTCGACTGGAACAACCTGGCGACCTTTGGCGAAAATCTCGTGACCTTCTGCGCGCAAAACGCCTCCATCACCGTGCTCGATGCGGCCAAGCGCGTCGGCATCCAGTAGACGCCATGCTTCACCCGGAAGGATCGCGCGCGCCGCGCCCGCCGAAAGGCGGCCGCGCCGCCATTTTCGGCTGCGCCGCCCTGCTGGCGGCCCTCATCCCGGCCTGGAACCCCGTCCAGGCTGGCCAAACCGTCGTCACCGGGGAATTCATCGGCTGCGGCCTGGGCCAGGGCGTCCTGGAATGCCGGGTCATGGGCGATGACGGCAAGGATTATTATCTGTCCTGCGACGTGGGGGGCGCGCCCTTTGCGGTCAACATGGGAAAAGCCCAGTGCGACGCCCTGGACGAGGAGGCCCTGGCCGGAAAGACCGTTTCCTTCAAGGCGACCCTGTCGCCGGACGGGGACGTCGAGGAAGCGGCGGATTTCGCCGTGGCCCCCAAGCAGCCGCCCCAGTCCAAGCGGCGGTTGCGCAGAGGGCTGGTCATGACCGGCCTGGTCAAGGACGATGAGAACGGCCCGATCTTTCAGACGGACAAGGGAACCTTCGAGCTTGATCCCGGAACGGGATTGACCTTCGGGGACCTTGCGGACCTCGGCGAAAAAAGCGCCGGTCGCAAGACGACCCTGGAAGGCGACCTGCTGCGGGATTGGGACGGCGAGGTCTTTATCGTCAACAGCGTCAGAAAATAGCGATCCGCCATGCGCGCAACGCCCGGACGCCGCAACGTCCGGGCGTTCGTTTTTTCCCACCCATCCGCGCTCCCTCGCCGCCGGGCGTCTTTACAACCGCCCGGCCAGGATGCACATTGTCCGAAACGCACGTCAAAGACCAAGGAGACAGCATGCCGAAAACCATCATCGCCACCGAGCGCGCGCCCAAGGCCATCGGCCCTTATTCCCAGGCCACGCTGAAGGGGAATACCCTGTACATCTCGGGACAGGTCCCCGTGAACCCGGCCACGGGCGCCATGCCCGAAGCCTTCGAGGACCAGGTCCGGCAGGTGCTTTCGAACATCAAGGCCGTGCTGGACGCCGCGGGCGCTACCATCGGCGACGTGGTCAAGGTGGGCATTTTCGTGACCGACCTCGGCAAATTCGCCGCCCTGAACGCCATCTACGCCGAAACCTTCACCGCCGATTGCCCGGCCCGCTCCACCGTGCAGGTGTCCGCCCTGCCCCTGGGCGCCCAGGTGGAAATGGACGCCATCGCCGTCCTGTAGCCTCCCGAATCCATGACGAACCGCCCCGCATCCCGAGGGATGCGGGGCGCGGACCGTCTTCACGGCCCCACCGCCGCGCTCCATCAAAAAGCCGGCCCCTCGCGTATCGCGATACGCGAGGGGCCGGCTTTTTACCCCCTGCGCGCGAACGCGTTCAGCGGTCGCGCGACGAAGCGTTGTGAGCAAACCGGAGCGGTTATTTCACGGCGCCGCTCACCCCGGCTTGGTCGAAGGTGGCCATGTCGTTGTAGATCCCGCAGGCCGCGCGCATGAGAAAGATGGCCAAAGCCGCGCCCGTGCCCTCGCCCAGGCGCAGGCCAAGATCGAGCAGGGGAACGCCCGAAAGGACGCTCATGACCTTGGCGTGGCCCTGCTCGGCCGAGGCGTGGCTGTAGAAGGCGTAGTCGGCCGCCGCCGGGCACAGTTTCACCGCGCTGACGCAGGCCGCCGTGGAGATGAAGCCGTCCACGGCCACGGGCAGGCCGTTCTTGGCCGCGCCCAGGATCAGCCCGGCCAGGCAGGCGATTTCGAACCCGCCGAGAGCCGCCAGAATGGTCAGGGGATCGCCCGTGGCCAGGGCCTGGGCGTTGGCTGCGAGAGCCTGGGCGATGACCCTGGCCTTGCGCGAGACCCCGCTGGCGTCGAGCCCGGCTCCGGGCCCGGTGACGGCCTGGGGATCGAGGTCGAGAAATGCGCAGTACAGGGCGGTGGACGGGGTGGTGTTGGCGATGCCCATGTCCCCCGTGCCGAGGCAGCGCACGCCCTGGGCGGCCGCCTCGTCCGCCAGGTCCAGACCGGCGAGCAGCGCCTGGGCGCATTGCTCCAGGCTCATGGCCGGGCCCTTGGCCATGTTGGCGGTCCCGGGCGCGACCTTCTTGCTGATCAGCATGGGGTGGGGAGGATATTCCCCGCCCGCGCATCCGGCGTCCACCACCCGAAGATCGACCCCGGCCGTTTTGGCCAGGGCGTTGATGCCCGCGCCGCCGCTTAAGAAATTGAGGGTCATCTGCCGGGTGACCTCCTGGGGAAAGGGGCTGACCCCTTCGGCGGCCACGCCATGGTCTCCGGCGCAGACGTAGATTCTGGCCGGGTCCACGCAGGGCGTCCGGCCGCCGGAGATCATGTACAGCCGGGCGGCCATGTCCTCCAGCCTGCCGAGACTGCCCAGGGGCTTGGTCAGATTGTCCAGATGGGCCTTGGCCGGGACGAGCAGGCTCTTGTCCGCCGGTTCGATGGCCGCGAGAATGCGTTTCAGGCGCGTAATCATGCATGTTCCTTTCGAGGTTTGCCGCGGGCGCCGCGAAAACAGGTTCCCTTGACCGGGCGGCGCCGCCCGGCAAGCCGGTGATTCGTTTCCCGGGAAGGCGCGAAGGCGCGCCTTCCCGGAGCGATAGCCAAAAAAATCAGGATAGAGGCGGCTGTCCGGTGGCGTCCCGGACGGCCCACCAATAGTGGGAGGACGGATCGATGCGTTTCCTGGACTTGATGACCAGGGACAGGGGCACGTGCACGTACCGGTCGTGAAAATTGCTGATCATAAGCCCGGTCTTTCCGGCCATGCCCGCGTTCACGGCGTGCTGTCCCAGAAAGCCGCAGTAGACGGCGTCCCCGGTATTGGCCGGAACGGAGCGGATGATGTAGCTCGGATCGATGTACTTCATGGTGACGGGCAATCCCGTTTCCTTGAAATAGCTTTTGATTTCCTTGATGAGCAGCCCGCACACGTCGCCCAGGATGAGGTTGCCCGAGGCGTCCGTCTGGCCCGTTCCGGGCAGAAGATGCTGGCCCGCGCCCTCGGCCGCCACGATCACGCAGTGTCCGCGCTCCTTGAGCCGCTTCTCCAGGGCGGGCAAAAGACCCCGCTCTCCGCGCAGCTCGAAGCGTTCCTCGGGCAGCAAGGCGAAATTGACGTGCTTGAGCCCCATGCAGGCCTCGGCGGCGATGAACCCGGAATAGCGGCCCATGAGCTTGACCAGGCCCACGCCGTAGGGCGCGCCCTCGGCCTCGATGTGGGCGCAGGCGATGGCCTCGGTGGCCTTTTCCACGGCCGTGCGGAAGCCGAAGGCGCAGGACACGTAGCTGATGTCGTTGTCCACGGTCTTGGGCACGCAGACCACGGCGATTCTGAGATTCCTGACGGAAATCTCCGTCAGGATCTTGTCCGCCGCCCGCATGGTCCCCACCCCGCCCACCATGATGAGAATGTTGATGTTCATGCGCTCCAGGGCGTCCACCACCTCTTCCGAGGACTGGGGCCCGCGCGAGGAGCCGAGCAGGGTGCCGCCGAACTCGTGGATGTGGGCCACGGAGTCGGGGGTCAGCTCCAAAACGTCATGGCGGCATTCCGGGATGAATCCCCGCAGCCCGTAGCGGATGCCGAGCGTAGCGGCCACGCCGTAGTTGTGATGGGCCTCCATGACGATGGAGCGGATCACGTCATTGGTCCCGGGGCAGACCCCGCCGCAGGTGACGATGGCCAGCTTGGTCTTGGGAGGATCGAAGAAGATCTTCTTGCGCGCCCCGGCCTCCTCGAAAAAGACCGGTTCCTCGCGGTGGTTTTCGAAACCTTTTTTGGATATATACACGAGCGTGCCGTTGACCGCGTCGGACACGAAATGCCCGCGTTCCTTGGGACAGTCGAAAACCGGCTTGCCGAGGCTCTGGATGCCCGCGTCCAAAGGCGCCTCGATGGGCGCGTTCTTCGGCGAAGCGGCCTGATCCACGGGTGTTTTCCTTCGAGGCATGTTCGCTCCGGGATTGCTTGAGGTTCGCGTGCGCAAAAATCGTTACCGTCATACGCCGTTTCTGACAAGAGCGGCCAACCCCCTGGCGGACCGCGCCGGGACGCCCTGAACGCGCCATGAATACAACCTACGTTTTCTATCCGCCCCTGAAAAAGGCCACCGGCGGGACGGCCGTGCTCCTGCGGCTGGCCCGGGCGCTGGCGCGCGCGGGATTCGCCGCCCCCCTGGCCGTGCGCGAACCGGGCCTTCTCCCCGAGGAAGCCGGAGACCTGGACCAGGTCCCCTTCGACCGGGCGGCCCCCGATCCCGGGGACATCTGGCTCGTTCCCGAGGGCTGGCCCAACGCCCTCATGCCGGGCCTTTCCGCCCGGGCCCGCTGCGTCATCTACTGCCAGAACTGGGCCTATCTCTTTAACGGCCTGCCGCCCGGGACGCGCCTCTCGAGCCTCCCCCTCTCCTTTGTGGCCGTCTCCCATCCCGTGGCCCGGTTCATCGGCGAAGCCCTGGGCCAAACGCCCCCCGTCCTGCCGCCCGGCATCGACCTCGAACGTTTCCGGCCGCCCGCGCGAAAGCCCAAGCCGTCCCCGGTCCGGGTGGCCTACATGCCCCGCAAGAACAAGGCCCTGGCCGCCCAGATCATGGCCATCTGCGACGCCCGGCGCGACCGCTCACGCCTGGACCTTTCCTGGGTTCCCCTGGAAAACCTGGATCAGGACGGCGTGGCCGAGGCCTTGCGCGGCTGCCATCTCTTCCTGGCCACGGGCTTCCCCGAGGGCTGCCCCCTGCCGCCCCTGGAGGCCATGGCCTGCGGCTGCCTGCCCGTGGGATTCGCCGGATTCGGCGGCTGGGACTACATGCGCCAGGCGATCCCGGGCGGCGCCGCGCCCGGCTTTCCCCTGCGCCCGGTCCCCTGGGGCGGCAACGGAATCTACGCCCAAGACAACGACGTTCTGGCGGCGGCGCTGGCCCTGGAGGAAGCGGCCTGCTGGATCGAAAGCGGCGACCCGCGAGGGGCCGCAGCGCTTGCGGCGGGCCGGGAAACCGTCCGCCACTACGGTCTCGACGCCCAGGCCCGCGAAGCCGAGGCGTTGTGGAGGCGTTTTTTCCCGGAATATGATTCCAGTAAGGCCAAAGGGTTGACATGAGCGCGAAACAGCACGGGGGGCCGCCCCTCATCCTGCGTATGGCGGCGAGATTCACCCAGGGCCGGGCGGGCATCTTCGCGACCGGAGTCTTCCTGACCGTGGCCATCTGCCTATTGTATTTCTACCAGCCTCTCTGGTTTCATTTCCAGGATCTCAAACTCTACGACGTGTTCGTGCGCCGCGAACGGCCCGTGCAACGCAGCGGCGTTCCCGTCGTGGTGGACATCGACGACGCGAGCCTGGCCAAGCTCGGCCAGTGGCCCTGGCCGCGCTACCGGCTGGCCAAGCTTCTCCAGACCATCGAAGACGCAGGCGCCCTGGCCGTGGGCGTGGATATCGTCTTCGCGGAGTCCGACCGGACCTCGCCGGACGCCCTGCTTCAGGAATTCGAAAAGGACCTGCGCATCAAACTGGATTTTTCCGGCCTTCCGCCAAAACTGCGCGACTTCGACGCGGTTCTGGCCAGAACCCTGGCCGGAGGCCCCTTCGCCCTGGGGTACTACCTGACGTTCGCGGCGCCATCCCCGCCGGAAAAGGACGAACATCCGGCTTCGCATCCGCTTTTCGACCCTCCGGCGATCAACCTTTCGATCAATAGCGCGCCCGGGGCCGGACCGCTCGAACGCTATCTCGCCAAGGCCAGCGGGGTCATCGCGCCCCTGCCCATCCTGGTCCAGGCCGCGCCCGCCGCCGGTTTTTTCAACGCCATTCCCGACGAGGACAACATCCTGCGGCGCTCCCCTCTCCTTCTGTCCTACAAGGACCGCGTCCTGCCGAGCCTGGCCCTGGCCACGATCATGGAAGCGTACGGCGTCAAAAGCGCCCTGCTCAAGGTGACCGAGGGCGGGGTGAGCTCCCTGACGCTCAATGGAGACGGGATCGGCCAGACGGCCATCCCCCTGGATGAACAGGGCCGGATCATGCTCAATTTCCGCGGGAAAAGCGGCGCCTTTCCCGTGGCCAGCGCGGCGGACGTTCTGGAAGGCCGCACAGCCCCCAGCCTGTTCAAGGACAAGATCGTCTATGTCGGAACCTCGGCCGCCGGGCTCAAGGATCTTCGGGCCTCGCCCTTCGACCGGTTCATGCCCGGGGTGGAGGTCCACGCCACCATCACGGACATGATCCTTTCCCGGGATTTCCTGGAGCGGCCGGACTACGCGCCGGGCGTGGAGATCCTGAGCGCCCTGGTCCTCGGGATTCTGGCGGCGGCCCTTTTGTCCTGGACCCGGGCGGTCTTTCTGCTCGTTCCTTTCGTGGCCCTGGGATTCGGGGTCTGGTTCGGCTCGGCCGAGCTTTTCGCCAAGTCCCGCATCTACATCTCCCCGCTCTATCCCCTCTTCGCCCTGATCCTCAATTTCATGGTCCTGACCTTTCTCAAATTCTGGCGCGAGGAACGCCAGAAACGCTTCATCCACTCGGCCTTTTCCCACTACCTGTCTCCCAAGGTGGTGGAACAGATCGTGGACTCCCCGGAAAAACTCACCCTCACGGGCGAGGAACGCGAGGTGAGCATCCTTTTTTCAGACGTGCGCGGCTTCACCTCCATCTCGGAGAAACTGACCCCCACCCAGGTGGTGGACCTGCTCCACGGCTATTTCACGCCCATGACGCGGACCATCACCGCCAACATGGGCACGTTGGACAAGTTCATCGGCGACGCCATCATGGCCTTCTGGAACGCGCCCCTGGACGTCCCAGAGCATCCCAAGCTGGCCGTGGCGACCGCCCTTTCCATGCTCGACGAACTGAACCGCCTGAACGTCGGCTTTCAGAAAACCTACGGGCTTTCCATCAACATCGGCGTGGGCCTGCACTGCGGCCTGGCCCGGGTGGGCAATTTCGGTTCCGCTGATCTTTTCGACTACACCATCATCGGCGACGCGGTGAACCTGTGCTCCCGCCTGGAAGGGCTGACCAAATACTACGGCCTGCGCCTTCTGGTCAGCGACGCCATCAGGACAGCCTGCGGCGAGGAATTCGATTTCATCGAGGTGGACCGGGTGCGGGTCAAGGGCAAGAACGAACCCGTGACCCTCTTCACCGTCCTTCTCCCCGAGGCCGCCCGGGACATGGCCTGGGAATCGCCCCTTTTCTCCCAGGCCATGGCCGCGTATAAGGCTGGCGACTTCGCCGCAGCCTGCAAGGCCTTTTCCAGCCTTCGCGACGGGAACGCGGGAGCGTTCGCGGCCCTCTACGCCTTGTACGCCGGGCGCTGCGAAACGCTTCTGGCCCATCCGCCCCAGGCCCCCTGGGACGGCGTTTTCACCCACACGAGCAAATAGCAGCCATAAGGACGCCCCGTTTCATGCATCCGCCCTACGACGCCGACACCATCGCCGCCATCGCCACGCCGCCCGGGAAGGGAGGGCTTGGCGTCATCCGGGTCAGCGGCCCCCGAAGCGCCGCCATCGGCGCGGCCCTTTTCACGGCCACAAACCCGGCCTTCGCGGGATTCGTTCCCCGCGTCCTGCATCACGGCCTGGTCCGGGATCGTTCCGGGCGTCCCCTGGACGAGACGCTTGTGGTCCTCATGCCCGGTCCGCGCTCCTACACGGGCGAGGACGTGCTGGAAATCCAGGGGCACGGCGGCCCGGCCGCGATGCGCCGGGTTCTTTCGGCGGTCCTGGCCGAGGGAGCCCGTCCCGCCCAGGCCGGGGAATTCACCAAGCGGGCCTTTTTGAACGGCCGCCTGGACCTGTCCCAGGCCGAGGCCGTGGCCGAACTGACCGGCGCGGCCAGCGAAACCCAGGCGGACATGGCCCTTTCGCGCCTTCGCGGACTCACCGGCGCCAAGGCCAGACAATTGCGGGAGATTCTGGAAGAGCTGCGGGCCAAAGTCTGCCTGGCCGTGGATTTCCCGGACGAGGACGTGGAATGCCTGAGCCGCGAGGAATTCTCGGACAAAGTGGAGACGGTCCTGTCCCGGGTGGACGAGCTCTTGCGCGCCCATGAGCGCGCCCGGCCCTTTCGCGAAGGCGCCCTGGCCGTGCTCTTCGGCCGGGTGAACGCCGGAAAATCGAGCCTCTTCAACGCGCTGCTGGGCCGGGACCGGGCCATCGTCACGGACATTCCCGGCGCCACCCGGGACTATCTCGAAGAAGGGCTGGATCTCGACGGCCTGCCCGTGCGCCTGGCCGACACGGCCGGACTTCGCGAGACCGAGGACGCCATCGAACGCCTGGGGCTCGACCGCAGCCGGGACCTGGCCGCCCAGGCCGATATCGGCGTTTTCGTCATCGACGGCGCGGCCCCGTTCTCGCCCGAGGACGCGGCGGAAGATCTGGCCATCGCCAAGGCGCTGGGCCCGGAACGGGTGATCGCGGCGATCAACAAGACAGACCTTCCGCCCGCTTTCCCCGATCCTTGTGAAGAATGCCGCAAGATGGGGTTTACGCCGGTTCGAGTTTGCGCCAAAACCGGACAGGGGCTCGACGAACTGGCCGGGCTCGTCCGCGAGCGCCTGACCGGAGGGAAAAACGGCCCGGGCGCGCCCGAAGCGGGAGAGGCGCCGCCCAGCCTGCGCGAGGCCGAATCCTTGCGCAAGGCCAGGCTGGAACTCTCGGCGCTTCTCGCGGACATCGCGGCCGGAATCCCGTTCGACCTCATGGGCGTCAGGCTGGACACGGTCTGCGCGGATCTCGCCGCCATCACGGGCGAGATCGCCCCGGAAGGGGTGCTTGAAAGCGTCTTCGCCTCGTTCTGCATAGGAAAATAACGCGCCGCTTACAAAGAGCGCAAGGAGGAAGCCCCATGTCCGTCCCCGTCTTCATCCCCGCAGGCGTCATTCCCGCCTGCATCCTGCCCTTCGATCAGAATCTGGAAATAGACGAGGAAAATTTCCGCTCCCACCTGCGCGAACTGGCCTCCGTGGACGGCGTGGCCGCGCTCACCATCAACGCCCACTCCTCGGAAGTGGCCACCTGCTCCTTCGACGAGCAGGAACGCCTCATGAACATCGCGGCGGACGAGCTTTCCGGCGCCCTGCCCATCCTGCACGGAGTCTACGCGGACGGCGGACTCAACGCCGCCAGAATCGCGGCCATGGCCGAACGCGGCGGAGCCTCGGCCCTCCTGGTCTTCCCCCCGGCCCAGTTCATCCTGGGCCAGCGGCCGGAGATGGTCCTGGAGCATTTCCGCCGGGTGGCCGACGCCTCCTCCCTGCCCATGGTGATCTTCCAGTTCCCGGCCGCGACCGGCCAGTACTATCCCATGGACACCCTCTTGAAGCTGGTGGAGGAGGTTCCGGCCATCTGCGCCATCAAGGACCTGTGCAACGACCCGGTCCTGCACCAGCGCCATGTGAGCGTTCTTCAATCGCTGCCGAAGCCGGTGAACGTGCTCACCACGCACAGCGCCTGGCTTCTGCCTTCGCTGGCCACGGGCTGCAAGGGGATCATCTCGGGCGCGGCCGCCGTCATTCCGGAACTCATCGTGTCCCTTTTCAGGGCCGTCCAGTCGGGCGACCTCAACAAGGCCAGAAAGCTCGACGAACGCATGCGGCCGCTTTTGGACGCCTTCTACGCGCCGCCCCTGGTGGACATGCACAACCGTCTGAAAAAGGCCCTGGCCATGCTCGGCCTGCATACCCAGGCCCGGGTGCGGCCGCCCCTCGGGCCCATCTCGCCTTCCGAGATCGAACGCATCCGCCGCGGGCTCGTCCTGGCGGGCATGCTCAAGGGATAAAACGCCCGGCGTCCGGGCAAAGGAGACTCCCATGCGGACCCTGATCCTCGGCGCGCTCGTTCTTTGCTGCGCGTTTCTTCCGGGCGCTCCCCTGTGGGCCGGCATGTGCTCCGCGCCCCATTTTCCGCCGGACCGCTCGCTGTTCGTGGCGGACGACGGCAATAATCTGCGCCAATCCGGCGGACCCAACTACGCCAAGGCGCCCATTCTGGCCGTGCTCAACGCCGGGGACGAGGTCGGGCTCATCGACGTGGACGGCAAATGGGCCAATGTGGAGACCGTGGACGGCGTGCGCGGCTGGATCAGCGCCAAGAATCTCCTGTCCGGGCAGGCGTTTCTCAAGCGGGAACAGGCCCAAAACAAGGACATGTACCAGGAGTGCGGCCAATTGGGGGACATCGTCACCTCGTTTCCCATGGACATCGACGGAGACGGCGGTCTGGAGACCATGACGCTCACCTGCCAGCCGGGAATCGATTGCGCCAATTTCACCATGCGCATCACGGAGATCCAGGGCGGCATCGTCTTTCAGGGGCCGGCCTACGGGGATTCGCCGCTCATCTTCTGCCAGTGCGGCGCGGGTTCCTACTATCCGACCCTGGTTGGCGATCTGGACGGGGACGGCAAGGCCGAGATCCTGGCGGAATACGCCCCTTCCGACCTCTCGGCCAGTTCGTTCTGGCTGGGGGACTACGATGGCAAGGGATTCAAGACTCTGCTCGACGGCAAATCCCTGGTAGAGAATCCGGCAAAACCCGGCTTTTTCGCCTTTGCCGATCCGCCGATGAACGAATACGAAAGCGGCGTACGCTGGCTGATGAGCTTCTCGGGCTGGAGCAAGGACGGCAAGGCGCGGGGAACGGTTTTTCAGATTCGCAAGAATCCGCAGACGGGCGACGCCACAGACGTCTACACGGGCGAGGGCCTCTTCACCCCCGAAAAGGGCGGGTTCACGCTGACCGGCTGGGAAAAGCCGTTCGCCCTGGCGCAGTAGAGGGCCTCAGGCAAGCGCCCGCTTGGCCCCCGCCGTAAGCGCCTCGGTGAACCGATCGAGCAGTCCCTGGCCGAAGCGCCAGGAATGCCAGTACAGGGCCACCCGCTCCTCGAAGCCGGGGGCCAGGTCCACGATCTCCCCGGCCGCCTCCAGTTCCGCGGACTGCTGATCCGGCAGCATGCCGTAGGCCAGCCCCGAGGCGATGACCGTGGCGAATTTTTCCGAGGACGGCAGGTACAAGGCCTGGAATCCCGGAACCGGCGACCCGAAGACTCCGGTAAGAAGCTTTTGGTGCAGTTCGTCCTTGCGGTTGAAGATGAGCGCGGGCGCCTTGGCCGCCGTTTCCATGGTCAACCCGTCCGCGAACCATTTCTTCCGAAATCCGGGCGCGGCGAAGGCCCGGTAGCGCATGCTCCCGAGCGCCGCCGAGGCGCAGCCCTGAAAGGGCTCCGGCCTGGAACTGACGCACCCGAGCACGCCGCCGTCGCGCAAAAGCTCGTGCGTGCGCTCCTGATCGTCCACCGAAATGTCGAGCAGTACCCGCTCCGCCAGGAGAAACGGCGTCACGGCGGGCAGGAACCAGGTGGCCAGGCTGTCCGCGTTGACGCCCACAGGAAGAATGGAATGGCCCGAGTCGTCCTTGCCGAAAAGGTCCTGGCAGTCGTCCTCCAGCCGCCGCACCCGGTAGTAATGCCGCAGGGCCAGCCGCCCGGCCTCGGTGGGTTTGGGCGGCGTGGTCCGCGCCAGGAGAATCCGGCCCGTGCGCTCTTCCAATAGCCGCACCCGCTGGGACACGGCGGGCTGGGTGACGCACAGGGCCCTGGCCGCCCGCTCGAAGCCCCCCTCCTCCACCACCTTGGCGAAGGCCTCCAACAGCTTATAGTCGAACATCCCGCCGTCTCCGTCCCAACAACGCGCCCGCCCACGAAATACGGGTCTTCCTGGTCCGTTGGCCAATGCCGGAAATCGCTTCCCCTCGCATAGTATTATGTGTCCAACACGGTGACGCCATAGGAATTGTCGATGACGCAACGCCATGCTCCGTCGGCGTCCTTCCGGAATACGTAGGTCGCTCGTCTCACGATTGGCGCATCCGCATCGCTCGCAACGCCGGTCTCCAATATGGTCTCCATGATGACCAAAGCCGTATCGCCGCCCTCGATCACCCGCATTTCCCCCTGTCTGACCTTCAGCTTGCCCCTGAAATGCTCGGCGATCGCCACAAACGCCTTGTGGATTTGCGCTTTCCCCGTTGCGTTCAGGCCAGGCTTCACGACAAGCGTGGCGTCTTCCGCATAAAAATCCATCAGCGCCTCGAAATTCTCCGCCGAGATCGCTCGATCCGCGTCTTCAATAACCTTTTTCAGTTCATGCTCGGCCATTTGGGTCTCCCTGAAAAACCGCCGGTTGGGTTATGCCGCCTCATTTAAAACGACGCGTCCTCCCGCGCATCGCGTCGAGAGGGGAAGTGGTTCTGGCGGCGCATGACGAAAAATCGGAGAAACGCCTCAAAGCTGCGCTCCCGAAAGAACCGGAATATCTCCCTGCCATGCGCCCTTCGTTCGTCTGCCCTGGCGGCGCTTTATTATTAGAAAATTTTATTACGAATAAAAAGAATAAATTTCACTTATTTTATCCGCGCGTCTACATTCCACGAAACCAACACGCGGAGGGCGCATGTTTTCACCGTTCATTCAGGGATTCGGGACCGGGGCGGGGCTCATCGTGGCCATCGGCGCGCAGAACGCCTTTGTCCTTTCGCAGGCGGTCAGGAAGAATCATCATCTGGCCGTGGCGGCGGTGTGCATCCTGTGCGACGCGCTCCTGATCACGGCCGGGGTGGCGGGCGTGGGGACCCTTGTGGCCCAAAGCCCGGTCCTGGGGAAATGGACCGCCATCGGCGGGGCGGCGTTCTTGTTCTGGTACGGACTGAACGCCCTGCGCTCGGCCTTTCGCGGCGGCTCGCTCCATGTGGGGGACGCGGCGGAGCGCGGCCTGGGGCGGACGCTGGCGGCCACGCTGGCCGTGACGCTTCTCAATCCCCACGTCTATCTGGACACCACGGTGCTTCTGGGCGGGGTGAGCGGGCAATTCGCGGGCATGGGCCGCTACGTTTTCGGGGCGGGCGCGGCCACGGCCTCCGTAGCCTGGTTCTTGAGCCTGTGCCTGTTCGGCCGTCTGCTCGCCCCGGTCTTCGTGCGCCCTGCGGCCTGGCGAATCCTGGACGGCCTGGTCTGCGCGGTCATGTGGAGCATCGCGGCCGGGCTTGTCCTGTCTGAAGTGAGATGGGTATAACCTGACACTCGACCCTTCAAACGCAAGTGGTCATGCCGCCCTTGGCTGAG
>CALGYO010000075.1 GCA_937934715.1 uncultured Desulfovibrionaceae bacterium
CGCCGAGCCGCTTGGCGTAGTTCACGTCCAGGGCGTGTTCGGCGTCGATGAAGGCCGCCGTGCCGCCGTTTTTCTGGGATTCGGCGATGATGTGCAGGGCGAGCGTGGTTTTGCCCGAGGATTCCGGACCGTAGATTTCCGTGACCCGGCCCTTGGGGATGCCGCCGATGCCGAGCGCCAGGTTGAGCGCGATGGAGCCCGTGGGGATGGCCGGAATGCGCACGTGGGCCTCGTCGCTTAAGCGCATGACCGATCCCTGTCCGTATTTTCGTTCGATGGTTGTCAGCGCGGTGGCGAGGGCCTCGCCGCGCATTTCGCTGGGATTCACGGTCTTTTTGGCCATGGGATTCTCCGGGGGGTTAACATTTGCGCAAAACCGAAGTTCCATAGCAAAAGCCGCGATCCGAGGCAACGTTTCAGCGGCCCCCTTGCCAGCGGGCCGAAGGCGGTTTAGGGAGCCCGCATGAAGCACTACGACGCGCTCGCGCTCTTTTCCGGCGGACTGGACAGCATCCTGGCCGCCAAGACCCTCATGGCCCAGGGGAAATCCGTCCTGTGCCTGCATTTCGTCTCGCCTTTTTTCGGCAAGCCCGGGAAAATCCGCCATTGGCGGGAGACGTACGGCCTTCACATCATGGCCGTGGACGTGGGCGAGGACTACGTGCGCATGCTGGCGTCCGGACCCAGGCACGGCCTGGGGAAGTACCTCAATCCCTGCATCGACTGCAAAATTTTCATGCTCCAGCGGGCCAAGGCCATGATGGCCGAATACGGCGCGTTCTGCCTCATAAGCGGCGAGGTGGTGGGCCAGCGGCCCATGTCCCAGCGCATCGACGCGTTGCACGTCATCAGCCGCGACGCCGAGGTGAAGGATGTTCTCGTCAGGCCCCTTTGCGCCAGGCGTCTGCCGGTCACGCCGCCCGAGGAACAGGGGCTCGTGGACCGGGAGCGCCTCCACGCCATGACCGGCCGGGGCCGCAAGGACCAGATGCGCCTGGCCGGGGAATTCGGCCTGACCGAAATACCGACTCCGGCGGGCGGCTGCATGCTCACGGAAATGGAGTCGGCCAGACGGTATTTTCCGGTGTTCAAGCACGTTTCCCCGCCACGTGCGGCGGATTTCGAGCTGGCCAACATCGGCCGCCAGCACTGGGCGGGCAATCTGTGGCTGACCATCGGCCGCAACCAGTCGGACAACGCCAAGCTGGAGACGCTGGTGGGGTCGGAGAACCTGGTTTTCAAGACCAAGGATTTCCCAGGCCCCCTGGCCGTGGGGCGCCGGTTTCCGGGCGCGGACTGGAGCCCGGAGGCCATCCGCGAGGCGGCGGCCTATGTGGCTTCCTTTTCGCCCAAGGCCCTGCGCTTCGGCCGTCCGGTCCAGGTGAATATCGCCGGGTTCGAGGAAAGCCCTGTGGACGTGATCCCCACGCGCGAGACCCCGCGCGGCTGGAAGGAGCCCACCTGGGAGGAGGCCGTCCCGGAGAAGCGGGCCATGTTCGGCGCCGAGGTCGAGGACGATCATTAGACGACGGGAAAGGATGCGGGCCGTCTCGGGATGTCGCCGCGTCGCATGGCCGGGGACGGGGTTTGCCCGGACGGCGAACGTCGTAACTCGGGGCATACGCCGCCCGCCGTCCGGGCAAACCCCGTCCCCGACCCGGCCGTTCCCGCGCCAGGGGGGGCGAACGACCCCAAACCTGGCGAAACCATCGTTCATCCCGCCTTGGCGCGGCTGAGGATGAGGCATGCCCCGATTAACGGCGTCCACGGCCGCGCCAGGAGGGCCCAATCCCGCGAGACGGATGTTCCATCGGCGCGAACGCCTCATGGAGATCGGCGAAAACGACGACGCGACGCCAGGGAGGGCCGCGCCATGAAGGACGATGCGGACCAAGGGGTCGAAAGCGGCGAGGGCGGCGGCCTCTGGTTCGTTTATCTGCTGGAGTGCGCGGACGGGACTTTTTATTGCGGCGTGACCACGGACCTTGCGCGCCGGTTGGCCGAGCACAACGGCGAACGTCCGGGCGGCGCCCGCTACACGAAATCGCGCCGGCCCGCGCGGCTGGCGGCCAGCGCCGGCTACCCCGACCGGTCGAGCGCCTGCAAGGCCGAAGCGCGGGTCAAGCGCCTGCCCCGCGACAAGAAGCTCTTCTTTTTCCAATCCATTGAAAATAAAAGTTCCTGATCCCTCTCCAAACGACGTACGCGTATTGGGGGCGTTCTGGATACGGGTTGCGGCCCAGCTTTCTTCTCTAAGACGGACATGAGGTCCGGGGGGAGGGGGTTGCCGCGCGGGCGAGCATGCCGCGAGCGCAAAGCGCGAGTTGCATGCGCCGCCCGGCGCGGCTTCCCCCTCCCCCGGGACCGGCATGAGACCGCAATAACGGAAAAGACGCCGGACGGGAGGCTTGCCGGGCCGCCGTCCCCTGCGGTAATTCTCAAACGACGGACCTGCGCCGGACCGCAACGCCCTGAACGGGGATTCCCAAGGGGGGAACCCCTTGGGCCGCCGGAGGCCATTCCCCCTGACGCGCTCCCTCCAGACCGCAACCCCGCCGCCCGCCAAAGGAGCCTTCCCATGAAAATGACCGTTCTCGTGGACAACAACACCCTCATCGACCATTACCTTTTGGGCGAGCCAGGCCTGTCGCTCCTGTTCGAGGACGCGGGCAGGAAGATTCTCTTCGACGCGGGCTATTCCGGGGCGTTCCTGGAAAACGCCCGGCGGCTCGGCATTTCCCTGCGCGACCTGGACGAGGTCGTCCTTTCCCACGGGCATCTGGACCACGTCTGGGGACTCAACGCGCTCACCATGCATTTCGCGGAGCTGGCCTGCGAGGGCGAGGTCCTCAAACGGCCCCGGCTCACGGCCCATCCCTTCATCTTCGATCCCAAGACCACCCACGACGTGCCCCAGATCGGCATGCATCTCTCGCGCGGCTACCTGGAGGCCTTTTTCGACGTGGACCTCACGGACAAGCCCCGGGCCCTGACCGAAAATCTGCATTATCTCGGCGAAATCCCCAGGCGCTTCGAGTTCGAGCCGTTTTCCCACCGGGCCGAACGCCACGGCCCGGACGGCCCCGAGCCGGATATGCTGATGGACGACACGGCGTTGTGCGCCAGGACGGAAAAGGGCCTGGCGGTCTTTTGCGGCTGCGCCCACTCCGGGGTGTGCAACACGGTGGAGCATGCGCGGGAAGTGATGGGCGAAGAGCGGGTGAACCTGGTCTTCGGCGGCTTTCATCTGCAAAAGGCCTCGCCCGCGCGGCTTGAGGCCGTGGGGGACTATCTCGGCGGGCTCGAGCTGGAGGCGCTCTATCCCTGCCACTGCGTGGATCTCGCGGCCAAGATCGCCCTGGCGAAGACCTGCCCGGTGAAAGAGGCGGGCAGCGGGATGGCGTTGACCCTCCCCTAGGCCCGTTTGCCCTTCGCGCCCGATCGCGCTAGACTGGTCTCGTTCGAAAAACCTTCAGCCGAGGATGCTCCACATGTGGAACGCCAAGCCGGTCAAGTACGGCGTGAGTCTCTTGACCGATCACGACATCTATCTCTTCAAGGAAGGCAACCACTTCGACCTGGACGAGAAACTCGGCTCCCACCTCATGACCATCGATGGGGAGTGGGGGACGTTGTTCGCGGTCTGGGCGCCCAACGCCGAGGCCGTGTCCGTGCTCGGCGACTTCAACGACTGGGACGCGGCCGCCCATTCCCTGAGCGTCCGCCTGGACGGCTCGGGCATCTGGGAAGGCTTCATCCCGGGCGTGGGCAAGGGCGCCCTCTACAAATACCGCATCAAATCCCAGTTCGACATGTACGAGGCCGACAAGGGCGATCCCTTCGCGCTTTTCTGGGAAACCTCGCCCAAAACCGCCTCCATCGTCTGGGACCTGGACCACGACTGGAAGGACGAGGGCTGGATGGCCTCGCGCAGGGACAAAAACGCCCTGGACGCCCCCATCTCGGTCTACGAGCTGCACATGGGCTCCTTCGCCCGGGTGGCCGGGGAGGGTTACCGTTCCCTGTCCTACGCCGAAATGGCCGGCAAGCTGGTGGAGCACGTCACGTCCTGCGGCTTCACCCATGTGGAGTTCCTGCCCATCATGGAACATCCCTTCTTCGGCTCCTGGGGCTATCAGACGCTGGGGTACTTCGCCCCGTCCAGCCGCTTCGGAACGCCCCAGGACTTCATGTACCTGGTGGACCGGCTCCATCAGGCCGGAATCGGCGTGATCCTCGACTGGGTGCCCTCGCATTTTCCCACGGACGGCTTCGGCCTGTCCTATTTCGACGGCACCCACCTTTTTGAGCACGCCGATCCCCAGCGCGGCTACCATCCGGACTGGAACTGCTACATCTTCAACGCCGGACGCTACGAGGTGCGGGCCTTTCTCATCTCCAGCGCCATGTTCTGGCTCAAGCGCTACCACGCGGACGGCATTCGCGTGGACGCCGTGGCCTCCATGCTCTACCTCGACTATTCGCGCAAGGACGGGGAGTGGAGCCCCAACATGTACGGGGGCAACGAGAACCTGGAGAACATCGAGTTCCTGCGCAAGCTCAACGAGGCGCTCTATGCGCGCTTCCCTGACATCCAGACCATCGCCGAGGAATCCACGGCCTGGCCCATGGTCTCGCGCCCGGCCTATCTCGGGGGCCTGGGGTTCGGCATGAAATGGAACATGGGCTGGATGCACGACACGCTCTTTTATTTTTCCAAGGACCCCATCTACCGCAAATACGAGCACGACAAGCTCACCTTCGGCATCTGGTACGCCTTTTGGGAGAACTTCATCCTGCCGCTTTCCCACGACGAGGTGGTCTACGGCAAGGGATCGCTTCTGGGGAGGATGCCCGGGGACGACTGGCAAAAATTCTCCAATTTGCGGCTCCTTTACGGCTTCATGTGGACCCATCCCGGCAAGAAGCTGCTTTTCATGGGCGGGGAGATCGCCCAGTGGAACGAGTGGAACCACGACGCGGAGCTGGAGTGGGGGCTCTTGGACCGCCCGGCCCACCAGGGCGTGCGCCAGTGGATCAGCGACCTGAACAGGGTCTACAAGGCCGAAGCCGCCCTGCACGAACTCGATTTCGTGAACGACGGCTTCGAATGGGTGGATTTCAGGGACGCGGACAGCAGCGTGCTGGTCTTTCTGCGCAAGGCCGAGAATCCCGAGGACATGGTCATGGCCGTTTTCAACCTGACCCCGGTGCCGCGCGAGGGCTACAGGCTCGGCGTGCCCAGAGGCGGCCTGTGGGCCGAGATACTCAACAGCGACGCCGGAATCTACGGCGGCTCGGGGCTCGGCAACGCGGGCATGGTCATGGCGCAGGAGGCCGAAAGCCACGGCTTCGACCACGCGCTCAACCTGACGCTGCCGCCTCTTGCGGCCCTTCTTTTCAAACCGGCCTAGCGGCAAAACCGGCCTAGCGGCGGAAATCGGCCTAACGGCGAAACCGGCCTGACGGCGAAACCGGCCTGACGGCGCCAGGAGCATGCGGCATGAAACGCAGAGGTTCCGGAGTCCTGTTGCACGTAACGTCCCTTCCCGCGCGCTTCGGGGTGGGCGATTTCGGTCCGAGCGCCCGGCGCTTCGCCGAGTTCCTGCGGCGGGCGGGCCAGTCCTACTGGCAGATACTGCCGCTGGCCCCCACCTCGCCCTATATCGGCAACTCGCCCTACAGCAGCGATTCGGCCTTCGCCCTGAGCCCCGTGCTGGCGAGCCCGGACATGATGGCCGAGGAGGGGCTCTTGACGCCCCAAGAGCTCGAGGCCTACGTCCAGGAGGACCCGGCCCGGGCCGATTACGAGGGTGCGGCCGCCTTCAAGGACCAGCTTTTCCGCCGGGCCTTCGAGCGGGCGCGCGGCGCCCTGGGCGAGAACGTCCACTACCAGGATTTCTGCCGGGACAACGCCTCCTGGCTCGACGACTACGCCCTGTTTAGGGCCGTCAAGGACGGTCTGGGCGGCCGGGAATGGACGGCCTGGCCCATGGAACTTCGGGACCGCGACCCCGGGGCCCTTGTCCGGGCCGCCGCCGAGTACGCGGACAAGATCGAGCGCATCAAATGGATCCAGCATGTCCTGGACGCCCAGTGGCGGAGCCTGCGCAAGGATCTGGCGGCGCTTAACATTCTGGTCATCGGCGATTTGCCCATCTACGTCACCCAGGACAGCGCCGACGCCTGGGCCAACCAGGACCTGTTCAAGCTCGGGCCGGACAAAAATCCGCTTTTCGTGGCCGGGGTGCCGCCGGATTATTTCAGCGAGACCGGCCAGCGCTGGGGCAATCCGGTCTACCGCTGGGACGAGCACGAGCGGACCGGCTTCGCCTGGTGGCTGCGGCGCATGGAGCGCAACCTGGGGCTCTACGATTTCATCCGGCTGGACCATTTCCGGGGCTTCGAGGCCTACTGGGAAATCCCGGCCGAAGAGGAAACCGCGGTCAAGGGCGAATGGATCAAGGCGCCGGGTCAGGCCTTTTTCGACGCCATGCTGAAGCATTTCGCCACGCTTCCCATCATCGCCGAGGACCTCGGGGTCATCACGGCCGAGGTGCGCGAACTCAAGGAGCGCTTCGGCTTTCCGGGCATGAAAATCCTGCAGTTCGCCTTCGGCGAGGGCATCGGCGAAAACCGCGACGCCCCGCACAACTATACCCGGGACTGCGTGGCCTACACCGGCACCCACGACAACAACACCACCCTGGGCTGGCTCAGGGAGGAGATTGGCGACGAGGGCCGCAGGATCTTCCGCGAATACGTGGGCCGCTCGGCCGCTCCGGAAACCGCCGCCTGGGACCTCATCCGCATGGTCATGGGCAGCGTGGCCGCCACCGCCGTCATCCCCATGCAGGACCTGTTGTCGCTGGGGGAAAAGGCCCGGATGAACATGCCCTCCGTGGCCAAGGGCAACTGGTCCTGGCGGGTGATCGACGAGCAGCTGACCATGGAGCTGGCGGCCAAGCTGCGCATCCTGACCGATCTCTACGGGCGCAATCATTGGACGAAAGAGACGAGTACGGACGCCTAGCGTCCATTTACGACCCGGCCACCGCCCTGTTTCTCGATCCGGGGAGAAGGGCGGCGGTCAGGCTGGCCCTGTCCCGGGGGGCGCGGCGCGTCCTGGATGTCTGTTGCGGCACGGGGCGCCAGCTGGCCATGCTGGCCAGGGCCGGAATCCTGGGAACCGGCATCGACCTCTCCCCGGCCATGCTTGAAAAAGCCCGGCGCAGTTGCCCGCCCGGAGTGGGGCTTTCGCGCATGGACGCGACCGCGCTGGCCTTTCCCGACGGGGCCTTCGATCTGTGCCTCATCGCCTTCGCCCTGCACGAAAAGCCCGCCGGAACGCGGCGGATCATCCTGGCCGAGGCCCTGCGCGTGGCCGGAGCGCGCGGGGCGGTCCTGGTCACGGATTACGTCTTGCCCCGTGGGGCGGCCCGCCTGGCCTATCCGGCCGCCCGGGCCGTGGAATGGACCGCCGGGAAGGAGCATTACGCCAATTTTTCCCAGTTCATGGGCGCGGGCGCCTCGGAGGGGCTCTTCGCCCGGGCCGGGGTCGCGGCCGGGAAAACGGGGGAATCGCTTTTCGGCTGCGCGGGGATGTTCCTTGTTCTCCCCGGAAAAACGCTCCCGCCCGGCGCGTCCCGGTTTCCTCACGTCGCGTCCTCAACATGAGCGGATACGAGTTTTGAGGATAATCCCTTGCAATAATATGTTTTTTCCTTGGTAAACAGGGCACGTTCTTCAAGGCCGCGACGCGAGCATTCCTGCGCGTCAGGAATGCGGCGGTCCGGAAGGCTCGGGTTCTCCGGCCGCCAAAATAACCACCACATCCTTGTTTCCAGCAGACGCAATGGAGGAACGCCATGGCCAGCCTGCCCGATCCCGTACAATCCGGCCTTACGCCCGAGCAGAAGGCGCTCTACGACGAGCTGTGCTCCACCCGGGGGCGCATCGACGGCATGTACCGCTCGTTATTGAACCACCCGGACCTGCTTGCCCGGGTAGCCGCCCTGGGGACGTTTTTCCGCTTCGGCGAAAGCGCGTTGCCGGACGCGGCCAGGGAGCTGGCCATCCTGCGGACGGCCGCAAGCCTCGAAGCGGGCTACGAATGGGTCAAGCACGTTCCCCCCGCGCAAAAGGCCGGGCTGCCCGGGGCGGTCATCGAGGCCGTGCGCCAAAAGAAGCGGCCTGATGGGCTTTCTCCTGAACTTTCAGCTGTTTATGATGCAACGGAGCGCGTCCTGGCCTTCAAAAGTCTGCCAAAGGACTTGCAAGAAGCCCTGGAGAAGGCCTACGGGGTCAAGGGCGTTTTGGAGCTCGTCGCCTTGTGCGGATTTTACAGGATGATCGCGGGCGTGATTTTCGCCTTCGACGTCCCGCTTCCTCCGGGGGAGCGGGACCCGTTTCATTCCTGAGAGCCCAAAATGCTTAATATTTATTCGCTCGAAGTTATGGGAACGGCCACGCGGAGCGGGGCCTGCGGCGAATGCCGCGGGAGCGCGTTGTTAAGGCTTTTCCGCTCCCAGTAATAGCTTTTCATGCAAGGAGCCGCCGTTTTGGGCGATCGTTTTTACAGCGTCAATCCGGCCACCGGGGAGACCCTGGCCGGATACCGGTCTCACGGCGCGGCCGGATGTCTCGATATCCTCGGCAAGGTCGACGCCGCCTTTCCCGCCTGGCGGGCCACGCCTTTCGCCGAGCGGGCCCGTCTCATGCGTTCTCTGGCCGGGATCTTGCGGGTCAAGGCCCCGGTTCTGGCCATCGAGGCCGCCCGGGAAATGGGCAAGCTCGCCTGCGAGGCCGAGGCGGAAATCCGCAAAAGCGCGGGGATGTGCGAATACTACGCGGACAACGCGCGCTTTATGCTGGCGGACGAGCCCGTGACCGTGGACGCGGGCCGGGCCTTCGTGGCCTACGAGCCCTTCGGGGTCATCCTGTCCATCATGCCCTGGAATTTCCCTTTCTGGCAGCCTCTGCGTTTCGCGGTCCCGGCGCTCATGGCCGGAAACTGCGCCCTCCTGAAGCCCGCCCTGAACGTGCCGGGGAGCTCCCTGGCCCTGGAAGAGACTTTCCGGGAAGCGGGATTTCCCGAGAACGCGTTCCGGACGATCTTTTGCGCGGACGAGGAGATGGAGGCCGTCATCGCCGACCGACGCATCCGTGGGGTGGCGCTCACGGGCAGCGTGGCGGCCGGACGGGCCGTGGCCGAGGCCGCCGGGCGGCATCTCAAGAAAACCGTGCTGGAGCTCGGGGGCTCGGATCCGCTCATCGTTCTTGACGACGCCGATCTTACCGCCTGTCTGGACACGGCCGTCATGTCGCGCATGCGGGTGTGCGGCCAGACCTGCATCGCGGCCAAGCGCTTCATCGTGGCCGAAAGCAGGATCGAGGCGTTCCTTGCGGGCTATCTGGAGCGGCTGGAGCGTTACCAGCCGGGCGACCCCCTGGACCCGGAGGCGGTCTACGGGCCCATGGCCCGGGAGGATCTGCTCATGGCCTTGCACGCGCAGGTGAGCAAAAGCGTGGATATGGGCGCCGAGCTTCTGGCCGGGGGCCATCGTCTGGACAGGCCGGGGTTTTTCTACGCGCCCACGCTGCTTGCGGGCGCGAAAAAGGGCATGCCCGCCTGGGACGAGGAACTTTTCGGACCGGCCGCCGCCGTGGCTGCCGCCAAAGACGAGGAAGAGGCGATCGCCATGGCCAACGATACGGACTATGGGCTGGGCGCCTCCATCTGGACCGCCGACCGGGAGCGGGGGGAGCGGCTGGCCCGGCGCGTGGAATCCGGCGCCGTGACCGTGAACGCGCTCACCAAGTCCGACGTGCGCCTGCCTTTCGGCGGAGTGAAAAATTCGGGCTGGGGCCGGGAGCTTTCCCGGTTCGGTCTACTGGAATTCGTGAACATCAAGACCGTGCGGGCGTTCTGACGGATTTTCGTCTGGCGCCTGGAGGATATATGGACGAGACCATAAGCGACGACATTAAGATACTGGAGGCCGAGGCGGCGGAACTTGTCGCCGAACGCGCCGCCATGGAAGGGCGCATCCGGGAATTGCGGGAAAAAGAGGATATCCCCCGGGGCATCGTCTTTTCCAAGGAAATCTTCGAGGCCCAGCAGAACAAATTGCGCCTGGACGTGGACATCCAGTTCCGCCGGAACAGGATCAACCGCCTGAAAAGCGGTTTCTAGCGTCACGTCCTCGAAGAAGGCGCAAGCTTTTTCGAGGATATTGCTGGGAGCGGAAAAGGCTTAACAACCCGCTCCCGCTGTATTCGCCGCAGACCCCGCTGCGCGTGGCCGTAGTTATACCTTCAAACAACAACATGCTCATCGTTTTGCGGTCGAAGGTATGAGGGGCGCCGTCCTCGCCGCATCCGGAACCATTCCGCCCCGGGCTCCCCGGCGGTCCTGGACCGCGTCCTGGGCCGCCTTGCGGCATCCCCTTTGAAGTCGGCCCGTCCGCATCTTCGCGCGGCGGCCCGGCTTCGACTTGTTGACGACATCCATCCTGTTCAGCCCGTTTTCCACATTCGAGCGCAAGGCGCGTAACACTGCCAGGACCGGCGCGTAGCTTCATAGACGCGGGGCTGGCTGTTTTCATTGAGCGCGGTGATCGGGTTTTTCTCATCGGCCCGGCTCGTTTCGTTGCGCTGGGTTCGCGATGGATCTTTGAGCAATCGCCGGACGCTTCTGGGCGAGTTTCGCGTCCCGGGCGATCCCTTCTCCTTCTTCCGAAAAAAACGGAGGTTCCCCGAAGGCGAGCAAGGCGTGGCGAGGACTCCCGGTTCATACTCCATTCTTTTTTTCAAAATACGCGCTCTTGTGGCATTGCAGCAAAGATGTTGCGAAGCGCATTACGGACGCGGCGTGCGGGATACGGACTCGCGTTGCGGGGGGATGCGTCCGTTGATTTCTATTTCAGAGTAAATCGCTTCCATGTTTTGCGGAGACTTTGTCATATTTTTATTGTTCAGGAGGTATGCCGCATGCTACAGCGTGAAAGACCGTAACCATCAAATCCGCCGGATACGGGTCCGGTGAAAAGGGAGGAAAGCATGAGAGAGGCGTTGCGACGTTTGTTTCCGCTTTTCGCCGTCCTCGCGTTGTTCGCGGCTCCCGATTTCTGGGAAGCCGGGGCGAGCGCCGAGGAAGCGGCCGAATCCGCGGACGCGGGAAAGGAGGCCCAGGGCCGGGTCATGGCCCGGCAGGCGGTCAAGGACCGGGAAATCTGGGTCACCGCCGATCACTCGAAATTCGAAGCGCTGAAGGAACCTTTCACCTCCGGCCCGGAAGTGACCAAGGTCTGCCTGTCCTGCCACAACCTGGCGGGCCTGCAGTTTCATAAGACCATCCACTGGACCTGGCTCGACCCCACGGCCCCGCCCGAGCGCAGAGTGGGCAAGGGGGGGCTCACCGTGAACAATTTCTGCATTTCGCTTTCCTCCAACTGGCCGCGCTGCACCTCCTGCCACGCGGGCTACGGCTGGAAGGACGCCTCGTTCGATTTTTCGGACGTTTCCAAGATCGACTGTCTCGTGTGTCACGAGAAGACCGGCACGTACAAGAAATTCCCCACCGGCGCGGGCAATCCCGCCACAGAGCCCACGGTCTTCCCGGAAAACAACGTGGAATATCTGCCGCCCAATTGGAACGCCGTGGCCCAGAGCGTGGGCAGGCCGGGCCGCTCCAACTGCGGAACCTGCCATTTCTTCGGCGGCGGCGGCGACGGGGTCAAGCACGGGGATCTCGACTCCTCCATGACCAACCCGGAAAAGAACCTGGACGTGCACATGGGCAGTCTCGCCAGCAAGGGCCGCGATTTCGATTGCGTGCGCTGCCACACCACGAAGCTGCACGCCATCGCCGGGCGCATCTACGACACCCCGGCCGCGCCCGACAGGAAAAGCCTCATCCAGGACGACGCCATCGCCAAGATCATGTGCGAGTCCTGCCACACGGCCACGCCCCACAAGGCGGGCTCCAAGGCCAACGACCACACGGACAAGGTGGCCTGCCAGACCTGCCACATTCCCACTTTCGCCCGGGCGCTGCCCACCAAGATGAGCTGGGACTGGTCCACGGCGGGCAAGCTCAAGGACGGCAAGCCCTTCAAGGTGGAAGGCCCCCTGGACAGGCCCAGCTACGACAGCAAGAAGGGCGATTTCGTCTGGGCCAAGAACGTGGTTCCGGAATATTACTGGTTCAACGGCGCCATGCTGAACGTCACGGCCAAGGACCAGATCGACCCGAGCAAGCCGGTTCGCCTGAGCTGGCCGCGCGGGGACAGGAACGATCCCAAAGCCCGCATCGCCCCCTTCAAGGTGCACCGGGGCAAGACCCCCTACGATCCGGTCAATGCGACCATGGTCGTGCCGCACCTGTTCGGCAAGGATCCGGCCGCCTACTGGAAGAGCTTCGACTGGGAAACCTCCATCAAGGCGGGCATGGAAACCACGGGACTGCCTTACAGCGGCCGCTATGACTTCGTGGCCACGGAATACGCCTACCCCACCACCCACATGGTGGCGCCCAAGGATCAGGCGCTGGCCTGCGGCGAATGCCACGCCAGGCAAGGACGCATGGCCTCGCTGGCCGGGTTCTACATGCCCGGGCGCGACTTCTTCGGCGGCGTGGACGGCATCGGCTGGATTCTGGCCGGCGGCGCCCTGCTCGGCGTGGTCATTCACGGCCTGGGACGGCTTTTCGCCGGACGGGCCAGAAAGGAGGGCTGATCATGAGCGCGGCCAAAATGGTGAAAATCTATCTCTACACCCGCTTCGAGCGGTTCTGGCACTGGATTCAGGCCCTGCTCATCATGGGTCTTCTCCTCACCGGCTTTGAAATCCACGGAGCCTATCAGCTGCTCGGCTTCGAACGGGCGGCCAGCTGGCACAATTTCCTGGGCATCAGCTGGCTCATCCTCTTCGTGTTCATCGTGTTCTGGCTTCTGACCACCGGACAGTGGAAGCAGTACGTCCCCACCACGAAAAAACTCCTGGAAGTGGCGCGCTACTATGCGTTCGGCATCTTCAAGGGAGAGCGGCATCCGGTGCAAAAACGGCCGGAGGCCAAGCACAATCCCTTGCAGCGTCTGACCTACCTGGGGCTGGCGGCCATTTTGCTGCCGGTCCAGATGCTGACCGGGCTTTTGTACTGGTCCTACAACGATTGGCCCGCCCTGGGCCTGGCCTTCCTGGGCCTTGGGGCGGTGGCGGCCGTACATCTGCTGTGCGCCTTCGCCATCTTGGCCTTTTTCATCGTGCACGTGTACATGACCACCACCGGACATACCGTCACGGCCCATGTGGCGGCCATGTTCTCCGGCTGGGAAGAGGTGGAGGAAGGCGAGGTCCAGGATTGGGAAAAGGCCGAGGCGCCCTGACGCGTATTCTTTGCGTCTCAGGGCGTATCCTTTCGTGAAACAATGCTTACTTCTTTGGCGTCCGCGAAATCCAAACGGGAAGGTTTCGCGGACGCCATGTTGCTGGGAGCGGTTACGGCGTGACGACTGGTCCCCGGGCGTCCTCGTGGGCTGCGGGGGCGGCGTTTCGCGGGACCGTTACATCCTTCGAGCGGCGATATGACGCATTGCCTTGCGCTCCCAGCGCAACCGTCCCGGAAACAAGGAGCGAGCGCGATGTATTTCGAGCAGATCGCCGTGCCGGGTCTTGGCTGCCTTTCCTACGTGATCGGCTGCCCGGCGGCGAAGGTCATGGCCGTCGTGGACCCCAAGCGCGACATCGAGGACTACCTTGAAATCTCCAGACGAGAAGGCATGCGCATCACCCACGTCTTCAACACCCACCTGCATGCGGACCACATAAGCGGCGACCAGGAGCTGCGCGAGGCCACGGGCGCGGACATCTACATCAACGAGGGAACCCCGATCCATTACCCGCACAAGGCCCTCAACCACGGGGATTCCTTCGACCTCGGCGCGGCCCGGATCGACGTCCTGCACACCCCCGGGCATACGCCCAATTCCGTGAGCCTGGCCGTGACGGACAAGCTGCGGACCAGCGAGCCCGAGATGCTGCTCACGGGCGACCTGCTTTTCGTCGGCGACATCGGCCGGCCGGACCTGCCCGGGGCGGAACTCCTCGATGAGCAGGTGAAAAACCTCTACGACAGCCTCTACCACAAGCTCTCGGCCTTTCCGGACTACGTGGAGGTCTATCCGGCCCACGGCCAGGGTTCCCTGTGCGGCCGGGGCATGAGCGCCAAGAAAAGCTCAACCCTGGGCTTCGAGCGCCTGGCCAACCCCATGCTGCGCTTTGACTCCTTCGACGCCTTCAAGGCCGAGGTCATGAAGGCATTTCCGGCCCGGCCCAAAAGCTTCACCCACATCATCGGGACCAACCGCAAGGGCGCGCCCCTTCTGGACGCCTGTCCCCTGGACAAGCGGCTGACCCCGGCCCAGTTCGAGGAGATGCTCAAGGCGGGCGCCGTGGCCATCGACGTGCGCGACGGCGCGGCCTTTGGCGGCTTCCACATCCCGGGCAGCGTGAACATCGGTTTCGAAAAGCAGACCGCCAACTGGACGGGCATGGTGGTGGACCCGGAGGCGGACATCATCCTGGTGACCGGAAGCGAGAACGACTACGAGCGCATGAGCCTGGAGCTGCATCGCATCGGCTACGACCGGATTTTCGGGTATCTGGCGGGCGGGGTCCAGGCCTGGCTCATGAGCGGGCGCCCGGTGGACCAGCTCGAGCAGATCTCCCCACAGCAGCTGTCCGATGCCATGAAAGACGGCGGCCCCAAGGTGTTCGACGTACGCACCCCGGCCGAGTGGGAGGCCTCGCGCATCGAAGGGACGGTCCATTTCCCTCTGGCCTGGATCCTGGAAGGCCGCATGCCCGAAGCCGCCAAGGACGAGGAAGTCGTCCTGCAGTGCGGCAGCGGCTACCGCAGCAACATCGCGGGCAGTCTCATGAAAAAGGCTGGCTACGCCAAGGCCAAATCCCTGGCGGGCGGCATCTTCGCCTGGTCCAACGCGGGCCTGCCGCTTATGAAATAACGCCGCCGCCCGGCGTGTCCGGCGCCGGGAAGACCGGTCCTTTTCCAGAATAACGCCGCCCCTTGCGCGCGCTTCGCGCCAGGGGGCGGTTTCTTTTTCGCTTCGCGCGCTTTTCGCCGATGATCCGGCCGTGCGGAACGCCTCGATACGGAGGCGGCATTGCCCGGCGGTCCGCCGGCGCCCGGCTGTACGATGTACGCTCCTGAACAAATGATGGGATTTCTCAGAGCGGGAGCCCGTAGGCCGCAAGAGGTCCCATTGCCGGAAAATACGCGGCGATCCCGGGTCGCGCGGCGTGTTCAGTCTGAAAAGCGGACGGGCGGCGGACCGGGAACCCGTCCGCCGCCCGTTCGTACAGGCAAGGGGGTTGTTCGCGCTACTCGTTGTCCGGAGGCAGGACTTCGCTGTCCACTTCGTTCCAGGCCGCGTCGTTGACCATCTCCAAAACCTTGTCTCCCGAGGTTTCCGGGACGGGGGCCTTGGCCCCGGCCACGCCCTGGATAAAACGGGCTCCGTGGTAGACGGCCTCCGCTGAGTCGCCAGCCGTTTCCATGAGGTCGTCTTTCGTTTCCACGCCGCTATTGTATGTGTTCTGACGGGAGCGCTTGAGCGCATCCTGCCGCGCTATCTCCTCTTCCAACGTGTCCCCCGGATTCGAGCTGATCCGCTGCAGGTTTCTCGCGTTATCCCGGGCATTGTTGAAATGGCGGTTCGCCCGCCCGGCGGCGTTGACGGCGTCCCGCGTTTTTTTCGCCGCGTCCACCCCATGTTTCGCCGTACCATAGGCGTTGTACAGCCGGGAAAGCGCCCAGGCGCCCGTAATCAGGATGGCCGCGGTTTCCAAGATTAACGTTCCCTTGGGGTCCGTCCGCAAAAGAGGCGCGCCCGCCGCGTAGGCGTAAAGATTGAGCCCGCCCCTTATGCCCAGCGGATCCTTGTGCAGGAACCGTCCGAGCGCCGCGTCGTAGAAGCGCAGGCCCATGGCGTACAGGCCGTCCGATTCGTCGAGCACGCCGAACAGTCCGGAATAGGTCAGGACGTTGTCCCCGGGCGTGCCATAGACCTCGATAGCGCCGTAGGGCAGATACCGGTAGCTGGCGTAGGCCGCGCCCGAGGCGTCGGTCAGGGCGGCCACGTTGCCGGAAACGTCCTGGTGGGTGAAGCTCCAGCCCTTGACCGCCGAGCCCTGGGCCAGGATGCGTCCTCCTGCGTAAACGTAATCCGCCTTGACCGTTCCGGAGCCGTCCGTCACGCACAACAGACGCCCGGCGGGATCGTAGAGATAACGCAGGGTCAGGCCGTCCAGGGTCTTTGACGCGCGCTGGCCCAGGCCGTTGTAGACGTAGGTCGCGGTCTGGCCGTTCCGGGTGAGGCTCGTGAGATGGTTTTCCGCGTCATAGGCCGCGCTGAACCGGCTTCCGGCCGAGGTCAGGTTGCCGTCCGCGTCGTAAACGAAGCTTTCCGCGTTGGAGGTCGTGATCTGATTGGCCTCGTTGACCGCGAAGGTCGCGTTTCCCTGGTCCGGGACGCTGTCCGGGAAGGTCTGGGAGGTCAGCCTGCCCAGGGCGTCGTAGCCCAGGACCGAGTCGTAGAAGGCCACGCCGCTCTTCGCATGGGTGATCCGGGTACGCCGGCCGTTCGCGTCGTAGGCGATGTCCGTGCGCGTTGCGTTGGAGCGGTCGTAGCGGGTGGGACGGGCGGCCGCATCCAGGGTGATGGTCGCGCTTTGGCCCGCGAAGGACACGCTGACCGGCTGGTTGGGTTTTTCCGCGAACGGGAAAAGCTCCGTGCTGGCGGCGTTGCGCAGGGAGGCGGGCAGGACGGTCCGGTTGAAGCCGTCGTAGACCGTCGTCGCCGTCACGCCGTCGGGATAGGTCACGCTGTTCTGGTTGCCCACGTCGTCGTAGGCGAAGGTGATGGCCGCGCCGCCCGGGTAGGCGATGCTTAAAAGCTCGTTGCGGGCGGTATAGGCATAGGTGGTGGTCCCATCCGGCCCGGTCATGGAGGTCATGTTTCCGTCCGCGTCGTAGACGTAGTCGTACTGGATCCCGGCGTCCTGGTAGGTCTTGCGGGTTTTGCGGCCCAGGGCGTCGTAGGTCAGAACGACGGTCTGGCCCCTGGCGTTGACGATGCGCGCGGGCCGTCCCAGGGCGTCGCGGGCCGTCGTGACCATGTTGCCGAGCGCGTCCGTGGTTTTCACGAGGTCGCCGTCGCCGTCGTATTCGAAGGACAGGGAATGGCCCAGGGGGTCGTTGATCCTGGAGACCTTGTCCGCCGCGTTGTAGACCCGGGTCACGGCGTGGTCCATGGGATCCAGGGTCTGGGTCAGGCGGCCGCTCTCGTCGTATTGGGAACGGGTCGCCCCGCCCAGGGCGTTGACGGCCGAGACGAGGTTGCCGGCCACGTCGTAGCTGTAGGCCGTTTCCGCGCCCAGGGGATCGGTCAGGGTCTTGAGCTGGAACAGGGCGTTGCGTTCCGCCGTCGTGACGTCGCCGAGTTCGTCCTGGCGGGAAATCTGGCCGAAGGCGTTGAACGCGTTGACCACCGAAGCCTCGAGGGTTCCCCCGGCGTTGCGCCAGTCGATCCGGATGAGCCTGTCCAGGGCGTCGTAGGTCAGCTCCTTCCTGGCGCCCCTGGCGTCCTCGATGGCCGTGAGCCGCATGCCCTTGGCGTCGTATTCGAAGGCCGTCTGTTTGGACAAGGGGTCCGTGGAGCGGATCACGTTGCCGTTCGCGTCGTAGACGAAGCTCGTGGTCCGGCCCATGGGGTCCCTGACGCTGGTGAGATTGCCGTCAGGGTCCCGGGTGAGCGTGGTCAGGCCGGACAGGGGGTCGGTCACCTTGATGAGGTTTCCGTCCGCGTCGTAGGCGTAGGTCCAGGTCCGGTCCAGGGCGTCCGTACGGGTCAGGACGTTGTCGTTCGCATCGTAGGTCAGCGTAGTCTCATTGCCCATGGGGCCGGTCAGGAGGGTGAGGTTGCCCCGGGCGTCGTATTGCATGCCGTCCGTATTGCCCGCCCCGTCCACCAGGGTGACCGGGAGCTGGTTTTCGAAGGTCATCTGACGCAGCTCGCCCGTGGGATCGATGGTCATGGCGGTCTGGCCGCCCGCGTTGCGGTACAGGCGCCGGGCGCCGCGCCCGTCCGTGGCCGAGACGGTCTCGCAGGACGCGTCCGTAAAGGCGTAGGACATCTGTCCGCCCTCGGGCAGGTTGACCAGGGAGACGTATTTGTCGCCGGTCCGTCCGTTGGGCCTGGCCGCCAGAGTGAAGGTGATCTGCCTGCCCGCCGTGTCCATGGAGGTCATGAATCCGTCGGCGTCGTAGGCGTAGGCCGCGGCGTAGCCCGCCGGGTCCGTGATGCGGGTCAGGTTGTTCTGGGTGTAGGAGAAGGCGTAGGCCCGGCCGTCCGGCGCCGTGACCGAGACGCAATGTCCGCTTCCGTCGTAGCCGAGGGTGAATGTCCGCCCGGCGGGGTCGGCCACGGAGAGAACCCGGCCGTTAGCCTGGTCGGCCGTGATGGTCAGGGACCGGTCGTTCTTGTCCGTGATCGCGGCAAGCAGCGAGGTCGTGTCCGTGGCGGCGGGCTTTTCGTAGCGGTAGCGCAGCTTGGTCCTTTTCTCCGTATAGATGAAATAGGTCCCGTAACAAATCAGGACGTCGTAGTTGTCCGCCGGGGGCGTCAGCGTGACGGGGGAGGCTTCCGTGGCCTGGGAAAGATCGCTGTACGTGGTGAACGCCAGCTCCTTGCCGTCCGTGGTGGTCACAAGCGCCGTCTGGCCCGTCTGGACGATGTCCGACTCGTAGGACATGCGCCAGCCCTGGCCGAAGATTCCCGTGCGCGCGCCGGGGTAACGGACGAACCACAGGTCCATGCGCAGGGGCGGGCCGTTGGTCTTCATGCGAAAAAGCGACCCTTCCAGCATGGCGTCCAGGGTGACCAGGTTGATCCGGTGACGGGGCAGGCCCATGGTCATGGCCGGAGCGCCGCTCGCGCCTTTGGCGGCATAGGGGTTGGCCCGGACGCCGCCCGCCCGCGAGGCCACGTTCACCTGAAGCGGCGCGAACCGGGCGTAGGACGCGTTCTCAAGGGTCTGTATCTCCACGTCGCACGGGCCCGGGGGCAAGCCCGCGGCGTCGATGTTGAGCGTATAGACGCCCGAGGCCGTGAGGGTCTCCGGGGTGACGGTGAAGGCGGTCTCGTCCCCGCAGCCCGAGGTCAATATCCCGATGCCGCCGGGGTAGGTCGCGCCCTGGGGGGAGATGTTGAGCGTGATGGAGAGCGCGTCCTTGCCGCCCTGGGGAATGTCGGCCCGCTGTTTGGACAGCTCGATGGTGAAATGCGTGCTCGTGATTTCGTAGGAATAGCTTCCGAGCGCCTCCACCCCGTCCGCCCGGGTGAGGATGAAGGCGCCGCTGGCGTTGGGCTCATAGGTGGTGAAGACCAGTTGCGCGTCGCTCCAGGAATCGACGGTCACGTTGTCCTGCCAGGAGGAGTAGAACGAGTTGGCGGGCAAATCGGCGTTTTCCACGAAGGACAGACGGGCGGCGCCCCGGGTCGCGCCGAAGCCCGAACCGGTCACGGTCACGGAGCTTCTGTATGCGCCGGAAGCGGAGGACAAGCCTGTGACCACGGGCAGGGCGCCCGGGGAGAGACCGTCCGCGCTCAAACTCAGATTGTCCACCTGGAAATGCCCGGCGTCCAGGCGGGAGACCATGAGCCTGACCAGCCGGACCGCTTCGTTCGGCGCGCGGTAGGAGCGCGTCACCGTGGCGAAGGCGCCGTCTCCGGCCTGACTGTTGGACACGGTCAGCGCGGTTTCCCTCCGGCGATCGCCGTTCTGGTCGATGAAATCCAGGGTGATGACCACGGCGGCCCCGGCGGACGAGGACACGCTTTTCACTCCGGCCGAAAAACGCAGGGTTTTCCCGCCCACGCCGGAGACGTTCAAGGGCTGCCAGGCGATGACGCCCCTGAAATCCTCGGAAGGCTCACAGTCGAGCGCGCCGGATTGCAGGGGCGACCAGGCGCCCAGGGCGGGATTGACCCGCCAGGAAGCCAGTCCCTGGGCGAAGTCGCCGTTGACTAAAAGCTCCGCTGCGAAAACCCGGGGGGAGGAAAAGGCCGCGAGGACGAGGGCGGCCAAAAGGACCGCGAGATGAAGCGGAGCCTTGCAAGAGCGGAGAGGGCGGGGGGCGGCGTTGGCGCGCATACGGGTTCTCCTTGGGCCGGTCCGATGGGCGATGGGTTGCGCTATTTGAGCAGCAACAGCGTGTTCGCGGACGCGGCGGACGGAATGATGGCCGGGACGAGGACAAGCTCCAGCCGTCCGTTGACGGCGCCGTCCAGATCGAAGACGCCGCCGTCGGCCAGGCGCAAGGCCAGGACCGTTTTCGTTCCGAGCGCGGAAACGGCGGCGGCCACGGCGATGTACCGGCCGTCGCTTCCGCGTTTGATGAGCAGCCTCTTCACCTTGGCGGAGGAGGGGAGATACAGGCGAAGATTCAGGGCGTCGCCCGCCGATGCCGTGGTAAAGGTTCCGCCCAGCATGCCCAGGGGGGATTTGATGGAGGAAGAGATGGAGGAATCCCTGGCCAGGGCCTGAACGGAATGGTTCGCGCCGTAGCCCGGCGTGGATGTGGAGGTTCCCCACAGGGTGGCGTAGCCGGTGACGTTATACCCGGTGAGCGAGGTCACGGCGCTTTGGGAGGCGTCCGCCGTCCCGTCCCCGTTGCCGTCGCCGGAAGCGCCGCCCGAAGGGTCGGGCGCCTGGGCCTCCACGTAGTCCCTGACGCCGTCCGCGTCCGCGTCGGCGCTGGGCAGGGCGTTGCGAATGGAAAGCAGATTTCCTGCATCGTCGTACGCATAGGAAAGCGTACGCCCGTTGCCGTAATCGGCCGACAGCAAGCGCCCGGCCGCATCGTAGGAATAGCTCGCCGCATAGACGCAGGCCGGAAAAAGCCCGCAGCGCGAGAGAATCGCTCCGAGCAAGGCCAACCAGATCGTGGCTTTTTTCATAATCTTGAACCCCTGGTCAAAATTATGCATGAGACGTGGAGCCTTCTCTCTACTCTAACACAACAGATACGGCGCCTGTGAAACATCGTCAAGCCTCCAGAATTTGAAAGTGTTTTGCGGACATGTCATGAGAAATGAAGTCGCTTTACCGCTGGCGGCGGTTCATGAATATATAACGCAAATGATAACGGGCGGGGTAATCCTGGCAATGGGGATGCGTTCGCCGCCTGTTTCGGTGTTGCGGCGAAATGGGAAAACCTGTTATGTCCGGAAACGTCACGTTGCTCTTCCCCGGGTTTCCCCGCCGTGATCTTTCACGGCGCCAAGAACACTGGCGTACGCCGTGCGGAGGCCGTATGAATGAAGCAGGGGGCGGATCGGGATCGGACAAGCCGTTCGCGTCTTCCCGCCGGTTGCCTTTCCCCGTCATCGGGGTGGGCGCCTCCGCCGGGGGAATCGAGGCCCTCAAGGCGTTTCTGGGCGAACTGGACGAGTCCTACGGCGCGGCCGTGGTTGTGGTTACCCATGCGCCCAGCGGCAAGCCCAACCGCCTTCAGGAGACCCTCTCCGCCTTCACCGGATTGCCCGTCAAGGCCGTGGACCAAAGAGAGGTCCTGAGTCCGGGAATCCTGTACGTGGCCTGCGACGGGAAGGACCTCCTCCTTGAGAACGGCGCGCTTATGGCCTGCGAGGACTCGCGCGAGCCGCCCCACCACAACATCGACCGCTTCTTCTCGTCCCTGGCCGCTGGTCAGGGGGAAAACGCCGTGTGCGTCTCCCTTTCCGGGGCGGGTTCCGACGGGGCCGCCGGGGCCTTGGACGTGGCCAGGGCCGGAGGGCTGGCCCTGGCCCAGGATCCCGCCGAGGCCCAGCACCAGAGCATGCCCTTGTCCGCCATCCAGACCGGCGCGATCTCCGTCGTCCTGCGCGCGGCGGAGCTTGGGCGCCTGGCGAACCGCCTGGCGAACCGTCTGGACATCGTCCAGGGAACCATCCCGGATAACCTCGCGGAGGATCATCGGACGCATTCGGACGAGCGCTTGCCGTCCGGGCCCGAGGCCTTCGTGGAGGCGGCGCTTTCCATCCTGCGCGAAACCTGCGGCTATGATCTTCTGGGCTACCGGCGCGGCTCCATCACCCGGCGCCTGCATAAGCGGATGCTGCTCGCGGGCGCGGCCGATCCCGGGGCGTATCTGGAACGGCTGCGCGCGGACGGGGAGGAACGGGTTCTTCTGGCCAAAAGCCTGTTCATCGGCGTGACGTCTTTTTTCCGCGACCCCGAGGCCTTCGGGATTCTGAAAGCCAAGGTCCTGCCCGAGATTTTCCGCAAGAGAAGCGGCGACGACTGCGTGCGGGTCTGGACGCCGGGCTGTTCCACCGGCGAGGAAGCCTATTCCCTGGCCATCCTCCTGGACGAATACATGCGGGAAACCGGGGAATCCCGGCGGATCAAGATCTTCGCCACGGACATCGATCCGGGCTCGGTGGAAACCGCGCGCAGGGCCGTCTATCCGGCGCGGGAGGTCAGGGGGCTTTCGGAGGAGCGGGCGCGCCGGTATTTCACCCAGTCCGGGGGGATGCTCACGGCCGCGCCCTTTTTGCGGGAACAGGTGGTCGTGGCCCGTCATGATTTTTTGCAGGATCCGCCCTTTTTACACATGGATCTCACGGTCTGCCGCAATCTGCTCATCTATCTCGGCCCCAAGCTGCAGGAACGGGCCCTGGCGCTCCTGCACGAATCCCTCGAACCCGGGGGGGTTCTGTTCCTCGGTCCCGCCGAATCCGCCAATCACCTGGAGAAGCGTCTGACCGTGGTGGACAAGCGCTGGAAGATATTCAGGAACGACGACGGCCCGGGACGCAAGACTTTCGCCTTCCCCCATGCCGGAGGGCGGGTCTGGCTCGCCGATCGCAAACAATCCCCGGCCGGGGCGGAGGCGGGCCACAGTCCCGCCGCCGTCATGGACGAGGTGTTGCGCCGGGAGTTCCAGCCCCCGGCCGTCCTGATCGACAGGACCCATCAGGCGATCCTGTGCAGCGGCGAGGCCGGTCCCTTTCTCACCGTGAAAAGCGGCGAAACGAGCCTCAACGTCATGAAGCTCGCCAACGAGGATCTGCGCGGACATCTGCGCCTGGCCCTGCGCAAGGCCGAGGAAAGCCTGGAGACGGTCCGGACGCGGGGCCTGCGGATAAGCGGCCTGCCGGGGCGCAGCGTCCGGCTGACCGTGAGGCCCATCCTGGCCGGGAACGGGGAATTGTCCTTTTTTCTGGCGGTGTTCGAAACCCAGCCCTTGGGCCTGGAGGAAAACAGCGGACAGGCCGGTCCGCCGCTTTCCGAGGACATCGCCATCAAGCGGTATGAGGCCGATCTGCAGGCGGCCTACGACGAGATCCGCGAAGTGGTGGAGCGGGACGAGTCCCTGAACGAGGAGCTTCGGGCCTCCAACGAGGAACTCCTCAGCATGAACGAGGAGTTGCAGTCCGCCAACGAGGAGATGGACGCCTCGCGGGAGGAATTGCAGGCGCTCAACGAGGAGCTGGCCGCCAAGGTGGAGGAGCTGTCCAGAATGAACAGCTTCGTGGAGAACCTGTTGCGCGGCGTGTGCGTGGCCACGGTCTTCGTGGACAGGGACGCGCGTCTGGTGCGCTCCACCCCTGCCGCGCTCTCGGTTTTTCACCTGGCCGTGGAGGACCAGGGCAGGCCGCTGGCCGAGGTCAAGTCCAAGGTCGAGGACCCCCTTCTTTTCGAGGACATCGCGCACGTTCTTGAGGGCGTGGAGATGGCCGAGCGCGAAACCGCCGGATTCGGCGGCGAGCGCTATATCAGGCGGATCTACCCCTACCGCGACGGCGCCGGAAACCTGGAAGGCGCCGTGATCACCTACGCCGACGTGACCGCCCTCAAGGCGGCCGAGGAGGTGTTGCGGCGCGGCAACGAGGAATTGGAATCCCTGGTGGCGGCCCGGACCCTGGAGCTCGAGCAGGCCCGGGCGGAATCCGAGCGCCGGGCGGCGGAGCTGGAGGCCGTCATGGAGCAGACTCCGGCGGCCATCTGGATAACCCGCGACCCCCTGGCCCGGAGCATCACGGGCAACCCGGCGAGCTACAGCCTGTTGCGTCTGCCCGAGGGCGCCGAGGTTTCCAAGTCCAACCCCGGGCAGGCGCCTCCCTACCGGGCTTTCCGGGACGGCCGGGAGCTTTCTCTGGACGAACTGCCCTTGCAGCGGGCGGCGGCCGGGCATGCGGTCCAGGATGAACGTCTTGAGCTGGTTTTTCCGGACGGGGACAGGGCGTTCATCCTGGGCAGCGCCGCTCCTCTTCACGACGCGCAGGGCAACGCAGCCGGGGCGGTGGGCGTTTTCTTGGACGTGACCGTGGCGCGCTGGACCGAGGAACAATTGCGCGAAAGCGAGAACCGCTTCCGCCTGCTGTTCGAGAACGCTCCGCTGCCCTACCAATCCCTGGATGAGGACGGGCGTTTTCTCGACGTGAACAAGGTCTGGCTCGAGACCCTGGGCTACGAAAAGGCGGAGGTGGTCGGGCGCTGGTTCGGGGATTTTCTCGCGCCCGGCTATGAGCGGCATTTCGACCAGAATTTTCCGGTGTTCAAACAGGCCTGCCTCATCGACGGCGTGGAATTCGACATGCGGACCAAGGACGGCCGCCTGATCAGCGTCAGCTTCAACGGCCGGGTTCAATGCGACGCCGAGGGCCGCTTTTTGCGGACCCACTGCATCTTCACGGACATCACCGCCCGGCGGTCCGCCCAGAACGCCCTGCTCCGCAAGGAGGAGGAGCTGCGGGAGGCCCAGCGGCTGGCGCATATCGGCAGTTGGCGCTTCGACTCCGCAACGGGCGCGTCCGTCTGCTCCAGGCAGCTCTACGCCATTTACGGACTGGAGCCGGACAAGCCCTTCCCCCCCCTGGACGAGCAGTGCGGCCGCTTTTTCCCCAGGGAGGCCTGGTTTCGGGTCAAGGAGATCATCGCCGGGGTCAAGGCTACGGGGCGGTCCGTGGAGGAGGACGTCCAGGCCCTGCGCAACGGGACGCCCATCTGGATCACCATGCGCTTCGAGGCGCTCAAGGACGCATCGGGAGCGATCACCGGCCTTCGGGGAACGGTACAGGACATCACGGGCCGCAAGACCATGGAACAGGCCCTGGCTTTCCTGGCCACCTGCGGGGCGGGACAATCCGGACGGGAATTTTTCCAGTCCCTGGCCAGGTATCTGGGCGAGGTCCTGGAAATGGATTTCGTGTGCATCGACGAACTGGTGGGCGAAGGGCGCTTGGCCTCCACCCTGGCCGTCTATTGCGACGGCCGGTTCGAGGACAATATCGTCTACGCCCTCAAGGACACGCCCTGCGGCGCTGCGGCGGGCAGGGACGTGTGTTCGTACCCGAGAAACGTGCGGGAGCTTTTCCCCAACGACCCGGCCCTGCGGGAGATCGGGGCGGAAAGCTACGTGGCCGTGACCTTGTGGGACCAGGCCGGGGAGCCTATCGGACTGATCGCGGTGTTGAGCCGGGGCGAGCTTGCGGACGCGACCCTGGCCGAGTCCGTCCTGCGCATGGCCGGGGTGCGGGCCAGCGGCGAACTGGAACGGCTGAAGTGGGAAAAGGCCCTCATCCAGGCCAAGGAGATCGCCGAGGCCGCGAGCAAGGCCAAATCGGAATTTCTGGCCAACATGAGCCACGAGATACGCACGCCCCTAAACGGCGTGCTCGGCATGCTCCAGCTCATGGGAACCACCGCGCTCGACGAGGAGCAGCGGGAATTCGTCCAGGTGGCCACCCAGTCCTCCCTGCGGCTGACCCGGCTTTTGTCCGACATCCTTGATCTTTCCCGGATCGAGGCGGGCAAGCTGTCCATCCACGAGGCAAGCTTCAACCCCTGGAACCTCCGGGATTCCGTTCTCGAGCTGTTCATGGCCGCGGCCAGGGAGAAGGGGATCGGCCTGGAATTCTCCCTGGATGACGCCGTTCCGGCCGAACTTGGCGGCGACGAGGCCCGCTTGCGGCAGATCCTCTTCAACCTCGTGGGAAACGCCGTCAAATTCACGGCCCAGGGCGGCGTGCGGGTGGCGGTTTCCGCCCTGCCGCGCCCGGGACGCGGCGGGGCGCGCCTTCTTTTTATCGTGGAGGATTCCGGCATCGGCATCCCGGACGGCCACATGCGGGATATTTTCGAACCCTTCGTCCAGGCCGAGGGCAGCTACTCCAGACGCTACCAGGGCGCGGGCCTGGGGCTGTCCATCGTCAGCAGGCTGGTCCGGCTCATGGGCGGCGCAATGTCCATGGATTCCCGTCAGGGCCAGGGCACGGTCTGTTATCTGTCCCTGCCCTTTTCCCTGCCGGAGGGCGGGGACAAGGAGCGGGAGGAACGCCTCCTTGACCCCGAGGCCCCTCTTCTGACCGCCGGGGGCGAGGCGCCCCGCGTCCTTTTGGCCGAGGACGACGCCGTGAACCGCCTGACCGCGAAGAGGATGCTGGAAAAGCTCGGCTGTCTGGTGATCTCGGCCGAGGATGGGGAACAGGCTGTGGCCCTTTTCAAGGAAAACCCGCCGGATCTCGTGTTCATGGACATCCAGATGCCCGGCATGGACGGAACCCGGGCCGCCCGGGCCATTCGCGAACACGTCCGGGAAACGGGCGCCTCCAGGGTTCCGGTCATCGCCATGACGGCCTACGCCATGGCCGGGGACAGGGAGAAATTCCTGGCGGCCGGACTGGACGGCTATGTGGCCAAGCCCTTTGAGACCAAGACCCTGCGCGAGGTCATTGCCAAGGCCCTGGCAGCGCTGTGAGCCCGTTTTCATCGGCGGCGGGAAGACGCCCGCGTCCGGCTCGCCTGGACGTTTCCGCGCCGCCGGAACGGGCGGGAAGCGTCCCGCGAAGGAAGCCGGGCGCCCGCGCGCCATGTGCGCTGGCGCCCGGCTTGATGTTACGGTCCTCTTGCTCGGACGCGTTCAAGGTTCGTGCGCAAGGCGCGAAAAAGCCGGATCCGCCGCGTAGCTCATTGCGCGAGGGTCCGGCTTTTTGATTGAGCCCGGCGATCGGGCCGTTGTCAGCGGTCTGGGGCCCCCGCGCGGCTTGCGCGCGGGGGCCCGGTCCATTGTGGAAAGGGCCGTTTTCAGGCCTTGCGAGGGGCGTCCGCCGCTTCCGGGGCGGGCCTGAGCGCTGGCTGGACCGTTACGCTCCCTTGCGCCTTCGCCCCTCGGCGTCGGCCGCCTTGATGGCTTCGAAGACCCGTTCGGGCGTCACGCCGCCCTTGATGTTGTGGATGGTTTCCCCCGGGGCGCAGGCCGCCTCGGCCACGCGCATGAGCTCCTCGTCCGAAGGGTCCGCAAGTCCGATATCCGCAAGGCAAAGGGGCAAGCCCACGGCCTGGCAGAAGGCGAAGGTCTTGTCCACGAGCTCCTTGGGCCGTCCGGTCAGCATGATGAGGGACAAGGTCCCGATGGCCACCTTTTCCCCGTGCCAGGACGCGTGGGTCTGGGGCAACACGGTCAGGCCGTTGTGGATGGCGTGGGCGCCGGACAGGCCGCCGCTTTCGAAGCCTAGGCCGCTTAGCAGGGTGTTGGCTTCGATGACGCGCTCCAGGGCCGGATCGACCTCCTTCCTTTCCATGGCGGCGAGCGCGTCCACGCCGTCGGCCATGAGCGCGTCGAAGCACAGCCTGGCCAGCCCGAAGGCGGTCATGCCGCCCGGGCGGCCGGTCATGTTGGCCGCGCCGCTTATCCGGCAGTCCTCGGCCTCGAACCAGGTGGACAGGGCGTCGCCCATGCCTGAAACCAGGAACCGGGCCGGGGCGTTCAGGATCACCTCGCTGTCCACCAGGACCAGGTCGGGGTTGCGCGGCAGGACCAGGTAGCGCTTGAAGGCGCCCCCGGCCGTGTAGATGACGGACAAGGCGCTGCACGGGGCGTCGGTGGAGGCCAGGGTGGGGATGATGATCACCGGGAGCCCGAGTCCGTGGGCCACGGCCTTGGCCGTGTCCAGGGCCTTGCCGCCGCCCATGCCCACGATGGCGCCCGCGCGCTGGTCCTTGGCCGCGGCGGTCAGCCGGGCGATCTCCTCGTCGCAGCATTCCCCGCCAAACGGCGCGGGAACGAGGGTTACGCCCTGGGACGCTGGCAGATGCTTTTCCAGGATGGACGTGACGGCCGGATCCACGATGATCAGGGCCTTTTGGGCGAAACGGCGCGTTTCCTCGGCCAGAAGGGAAAGGGCGTTCCTGCCTTGCGCGTAACGCCCGGGGAAAATGGTTGTAGTCGTCATAGAGAAGCCTCGTTGCATGCTAAGCGGTTTGTTTCAACATTACAATCAGTGAATCATGACGCATTGCATATTGGCATGCTCTGAAAAGCGGAGGTTCCGTACAAGAATCCCGCTTTCCGGCTTCAACGTTCCACAGTCCGCAAAAGAACGCAAGAGTCCCAAACAGCCCATTTTCAATGGGCCGTTTGACATTTCATGCAACATGTCTGATGAACATGAATTGCAATCTTCCTGGGGCCGGTTTCAGGCCGTTTCCCGCCGCCCCCACGGCGGCCCGTCCCCTGCCGTCCCCACGCCGCCCTTAGGCCGGCCCATCCTTCGCGTCACGGAAACGGAAAACGAAAGAACGGTCCGGCGCCGGAACATGCGCCCAACCCAGTCGCGGGGCGCTGGCCTCCTTCAGGGCTCGGCGCGGCGTACGCTCACCCCGTATGATTCGTCGCGGGACGCCCAATGATCCGGACTTTTTCGCGTCCTGGGCGCGAACCGGGAACGCCGCCCGGGCATTCGGCTTCGCCGGAGATCCGGCGCCGCATTCGGGACCGCTTTTCCAGTTTGGCGTTGCGGCGATACAACACGCCGCGCTCCCCTGGCCGTATTCGCCAGAGCGTCCATTCCCTGCGCTCCGCCTTTCGCACAGGCTTTGCATGTTCCATGCAATTCACGCGGTTGACGATGAAAAGACGTGAAAACGTCATGGCCGCCGCTGTGTTGATGCTATCCGCATGAAGGCGGAAATGAACGCTTTACAAGCCTTGACCAGTGGGACAATCTCGCGCGTCATTTTAATTTGGGGCGACGAAAGGAGCCTGTTCGTGAAAAAGATTTCCATCCGTTCGAAACTCTTGATTCTTTTTTTCGTGTCCGCCATAAGCGCGGCCGCGATTTTCCTGGCGGGCGCGTTCACGTCCTTTCACATCACGGAGGATGGGCGAAGCGAAGCCCAGCAGGTGATGCTGGAGGGGGAAAAAGCCAAGATCAAGACGGCCGTTGAATGCGCGGCCTCCATCTTGTCCAAGGGCCTGGCTGGCGTTTCCGGCGAGAACGAGCGGGAGGCCTATCTGCGCGAGGCCGTCAAGGACGCCTTTTTCGAGTCGGACCGCTCGGGGTATTTCTTCGTCTATTCCGGCGAGGTGAACGTGGCCCATCCGGTCAACGCGTCGTTGCAGGGCAAGGACCTTTCCGGTCTCAAGGGACCGGACGGCGTGTACTCCGTGCGCGAGCTGGCCAGGGCGGCCGAGGCGGGAGGCGGATTCGTCTCCTTCACCTGGGCCAAGCCCGGCAAGGGCGACGTGGCGAAAATCGGCTACGCCGCCATGATTCCTGGCTCGAAATACTGGCTGGGAACGGGCGTCTATCTGGACAACGTGGAGGAAAAGGCCGCCGGGATCGCCGCCAAGCTGGATTCCCAGGCCTGGACCGCCTTTTACGCGGAACTGGCCGTGCTCGCGGCGCTGTTCTTCTTCGCGCTTTTGCCGCTGAGCCTTTTTTACTCGCGCGGGATCATCCGGACGCTGAAAAGCGTGGGCGAGGCGGCCAGCCGCATCGCCTCGGGCGATCTCGACGTGCGCCTGGCGACGGACGGCTCGGGCGAGGAGGCCAGGCTGGCGGGCGCCATCATGGACATGGCCGCCTCGCTCAAAAAGACCCTGTCCTCCCTGTCCGAAAAAGAGGCCGAGGCCCGTCGCGAGACTGAAGCCGCCCGGGAGGCCGCCTCGGCCGCCGAGCGGGCCAGCCTGGACGCGACGAGCAGAACCCGGGAGATGATCGAGGCCGCCGGGAGGCTCGAGGAGGTCGTGTCGGTGGTGGGTTCGGCTTCGGAGGAGCTGTCCGCGCAGATCGCCCAGTCGAGCGCGGGCGCCCGGGAGCAGGCCCGGCGGGTGGAAAGCGTGGCCACGGCCATGGAGGAGATGAACGCCACGGTGCTGGAGGTGGCGAACAGCGCCTCCAACGCGGCCAAGACCGCCGAGGAAGCGCGCGGGGAGGCCGAGGAGGGCGCGAGGATCGTGGGCGCCGCCGTCTCGGGCATCGCCCAGGCCCGCGAACAGTCCCTGGAAATGCGCGACGACATGATCGTTCTCGGCGAAAAGGCCGGCGGCATCGGTAAAATCATGAACGTCATTTCGGACATCGCGGACCAGACCAACCTGTTGGCCTTGAACGCCGCCATCGAGGCCGCCCGGGCGGGCGAGGCCGGGCGCGGCTTCGCCGTGGTGGCCGACGAGGTCAGGAAGCTCGCGGAAAAGACCATGTCCGCCACCAGGGAAGTGGGCGAGGCCGTTTCCGGCATCCAGGCCGGGGCGCAAAAAAACATGGAGAACGTGGAGCGTTCGGGCGCGACCATCGAGGAGGCCTCCAGGCTCGCCAACGCCTCGGGCGAGGCCCTGCGCCGGATCGTGAGTCTGGTGGAGTCCGCGGCGGACCAGGTCCGTTCCATCGCGGCGGCCTCGGAGGAGCAAAGCGCGGCCAGCGAGGAAATCAGCTCCGGCATCGCCGGGGTGAACCGCATTTCCTCGGAAACGGCCGAAGCCATGGGCCACTCCGCCAAGGCCGTCTCCGAATTGGCCGGACAGTCCCAGGCCGTCCAGGGACTCATCGCCGACATGCGCGCGGATTGCGGCGACGCATGCCTTTGACGTGGGACGCGGATTTCATATAGGATAACGCGGTCCCATGAAGGGGCGCGGCTGAATCCGCCGGGACGCCGCCCCTGAACCTCGACCGGCGGCGAACGGCATCGCATGATAAAACCCCATCCCCCCAGGCGGCGTTCATGAAAATCGGCCAGACGCCGGGCGCCGGGAATGCCAACCCCGCCCGTCTCGTCCCCCGCCGGGATACGGGAACGCTTGTCCTCGGTTTCGCCGGGGACTGGGACATCAACTCCCGGCCGCCCGGACGGGAAGCGCTGGAAACGCTTTTTTCCACCGCCCCGAAACCCGAAACCCTGGCCTTCGAGGCGCATGCGCTTGGCGGCTGGGACAGCCGGTTTCTGGTCTTTTGCGCCCAGGCCTCGGCCATGGCCCAAAAGGCCGGAATGCGCGTGGACGAAAGCGGCCTTCCCCAGGGCGCGGTCAGGCTTCTGGAGCTCGCCGCCAAGGTTCCCCCGCGCTCGGGCGCGGCCAGACAGGCGAAAAGCGAATCGTTCACGGCCCGGATTGGGGGCGCGGTCCTTGATGGGCTGGGTTCGGCCAACGCCGCGCTGTCCTTCATCGGGGAGGTGACCGAGTCGATCGGCCGGTTCCTGCGCGGCAAGGCGGTCTTCAGGGCGAGCGACCTCATGGCCCAGATCAAGATCTGCGGCGTGACCGCGCTCCCCATCGCCTCGCTCATCAGCATGCTGGTGGGGCTCATCCTGGCCTACGTGGGCGCGGTGCAGCTCAAGGATTTCGGCGCCCAGATCTACACCTCCACCCTGGTGGGCATCGCCATGGTCCGGGTCTTAAGCGCCGTCATGACCGGCATCATCATGGCGGGCCGCACCGGCGCGGCCTTCGCGGCCGAGCTCGGGGCCATGCAGGTGAACGAGGAGATCGACGCGTTGTCCACCTTCGGAGTGGACCCGGTGGATTTTCTCGTCCTGCCGCGCGTGCTCGGCATGACGCTCATGATGCCTCTTCTGTGCCTCTACGCCGACCTCATGGGCGTCATCGGCGGATTCCTCGTGGGCGTGGGCTTTTTGGGCATCACCCCCATCCAGTACATCGAGTTCACCAAGAACACCGTGCCCCTGGTCAACCTCTGGATCGGGCTGACCCACAGCCTGGTCTTCGGAGTCCTGGTGTCCGTGGCCGGCTGCTACCAGGGCATGCGCTGCGGCCGCAGCGCCACGGGCGTGGGACGGGCCACCACCAGGGCGGTGGTGACGAGCATCGTCAGCATCATCGTGGCCACTTCCATCCTGACCGTCCTGTGCAACGTGCTTGGCATATGAACGACGAAATGAGCGGACAGACGGCCGTCGCCGCCCCCAAAGAACCGGCCCTGGAAGGCCGGAACGTGACCATGGCCTACGGCGATTTCGTGGTCATGCGCGATCTGACGTTCACCGTGAACAAGGGCGACGTCTTCATCATCATGGGCGGCTCCGGCTGCGGCAAGAGCACGCTTTTGCGCGTGCTGGTGGGGCTGCTCAAGCCCGCCGCGGGGCAGGTCCTGTATGGCGGCCAGAGCCTGTGGGACGCCTCGGAGGCGGACCGCACGGCCATCTTGCGCAACACGGGCGTGCTGTTTCAAAGCGGCGCTCTGTGGAGCTCCATGACCCTGGCCGAGAACATCGCCCTGCCGCTTCGGCAGTTCACCCGGCTTTCGGCCGGGGAGATCCGCGACCTGGCCGCGCTCAAGCTGGAGCTGGTGGGGCTGGCCGGGTTCGGGGACTATTATCCCTTCGAGATAAGCGGCGGCATGTGCAAGCGGGCGGGGCTGGCCCGGGCCATGGCGCTGGACCCGGACATCCTGTTTTTCGACGAGCCGTCGGCCGGGCTCGATCCGGTCAGCTCCCATCTTCTGGACGAGCTGATCCTGGAGCTGCGCGACAGCCTGGAGGCCACCTTCGTCATCGTGACCCACGAGCTGGCCTCCATCTTCGCCATCGGCGACAATTCCATCTTTCTCGACGTGAGCGCCCGGACCGCCACGGCCTGGGGCGATCCGCACGAACTCATAAAGACCTCGGACAATCCGAAGCTTCTGGAATTTCTCACACGGGGCGAGGGGGGCGATGATGCGGTCAAAGCATGAGGGCAAGCCATGAGCGGCGTGAAAAACAAGAGCCTGGTGGGCCTGTTCGTTCTCGGCGCCGCGGGACTGGCCGTGGCGGCGGTCTTCCTGTTCGGCTCGGGCATGTTCTTTTCGAAGAAGGTTCCCCTGGTCATGTATTTCGAAGGCAGCGTGGGCGGGCTGTCCATCGGCGCGCCCGTGGTCTTCCGGGGCGTGCAGATCGGCCAGGTCACGGACATCAAGATCCAGTCCAGCGCGGATTCGCTGACCTTCACCATCCCGGTGCTCGTGAACATCACAAGCAACGTGATCGAGATGAAAGGCGCGCAAAAAAGCGGGCAGACCCTGGCCAAGGATTTCAACATGACCCCCGAGGAGCTGTACAAGAAGCTCATCGACATGGGGCTTCGGGCCGAGCTTTCCCAGAAAAGCTTCGTCACCGGGGAACTGCAGATCATGCTGGATTTCTTCCCGGATACGAAGGCCGTGTTTCTCGGCGACGGGAGCATTCCCGAAATCCCCACCGTGACCTCGGGCCTGCAAAAGCTCGCCAAGAGCATCGAGAACCTGCCGCTCAACGAACTGGTGGCCAAGATCATGTCCGTGACCGAGGGGCTGGACGCAATCATCAATTCCAAGCAGCTGCAAAGCATACCGGCCAATCTCGACGAGCTGCTCGTGGAGTCCAAAAGCGTGGTGAACGCCGTGCGCGGCCAGGTCTCGCCGGTCGCGGACCAGATTCAGGAAACGCTCAAAAGCGTCAGCGGCCTGGCCGACCATTTGGAGGCCAAAGTGGATCCCCTGGCCGACGGCTACCAGCGCCTGGCCGACACCCTGAACGAACGGGCCAAGACCACCACGGTCAAGCTGGACAAGGCCCTGGATCAGGCCACGATCCTCATGACGGAGCTGGAAAAGACGGCCGGGCCGGACGCTCCGGCCGTGGTGGAACTGCGCCGGGCCCTTGCGGACGTGGCGGCCATGGCCCGCTCCATCAAATCCCTGTCGAGCCTGCTTGAACGTCACCCCGAGGTCCTCATCCAGGGCAAGGGCAAAGGAAGGTAGATCATGAAGCGTTTGCGCGCCGGGAGCGGCATGGCGGCCGCCCTCCTTTTCGGATTCCTTTTCCTTGCGGCGGGATGCGGCAAGAGCGGGCCCACCAGCTTCTACGCCCTGTCCGGTCCGCAAACCCCGGCCCTGTCCGGCGGCGCCTGCCTCAGCCTGGGGGTGGGGCCGGTGGAAACGCCCGCCTATCTGGCCAGAAACAGCCTCATGATCCGCGACGGCGAGAACAAACTGAAGCTCCTTGATTTCGAGGAATGGGCCGAGCCGGTCAGCGACGGCCTGACCCGGGTTCTGGCCGAGAATCTCGGGACGCTCGTCTGCGCCAGGCCCCTTGTGACCTATCCCTGGCCCGCCGGGGTTTCCCCGGACTACCAGATCACGGTCCAGACCCAGCGTTTCGACGGCGCGCCGGGCAAGGACGTGGTCCTCAAGGCCACCTGGGCCATCCTGGACAAGAACGGCGAGCTCGCGGCTTGGGACTCCTTTGACGGCGCGGAGCCCGCCGGAGGAAATTTCGCCTCCATGGCCGCCGCCATGAGCAGACTGGCGGCCAGGCTGGCCGGGAACATGGCCAGGGCGCTGGATACGGCCGTCAAGTAGACGCGCGGGGCGGCGTTTCGCCGCCGTGAGACGCTCCGGACAGGGTGCGAGACCCCGGGCGGCGCGTCCCCGTCCCGCCTGGCCTCCCGCGTGACCTCCCGCATCCGGCGAGGACCGCCCGGCCCTTGGGGCGGACGATTGACGCGCCCCCGCAAACGCGGCAATCTTTCGTCATGACAGGCTGTTTCCCGCCGCGTCTTCCGGCGGTCCTCCTCTTGCTCCAGCTCGTTTTCCTTCCCGGCGCCGGTTTGTGCGCAAAGGGGCCGGACGGCGCGCCCGCCGCCCCGGACGTCCCCGGCGTGTCCCGGCCCATCATGGTGGGCGGCGACCGCGACTATCCTCCCTACGAATTCCTGGACAAGGACGGAAAACCCGCCGGGTTCAACGTCGATCTCACCCGGGCCGTGGCGGAAACCATGGGCATGCAGGTACAGTTTCGCCTGGGCGCCTGGGCCGACGAGCGAAACGCCCTCATGGCCGACGAACTCGACATCCTGGAAGGCATGACCTATTCCCCGGAACGCGCCAAGATCCTCGATTTCGCCCCCCACACCATCGTCAACCACGCCATCTTCGCCCGGCGGGGAACCCCGCCCGTGAACAGCCTGGACGAGCTGGCCGGGAAAAAGGTCATCGTGCACCGCTCGGGGTACATGCACGACACCCTGGCCGCCAAGGGCTTCGAAAAGGACCTGATCTTCTCGGAAACCCCGGCCGACGGCCTGCGCCTTTTGTCCTCGGGAAAGGGGGACTACGCCGTGGTGGCCATGCTCCCCGGCAGCTACATCATCCGCGAGAACAAGCTCGACAACATCCAGCCCGTGGCCCGGGCCGTGGCCACGGTGCGCTACGGCTACGCGGTGAAAAAGGGCCGGGAGAACCTGCTGGCCCGCTTCACCGAGGGGCTGGCCATCCTGCGCGAGACCGGCCGCTACCAGGCCATCCACGACAAATGGCTCGGGGTGCTCGACGACAAGAAGATCAAATGGGAGACGGCCGCCGCCTACCTGGGGGCCATCGCCGCGCCCCTTCTGGCCCTGCTCGGGGGGTCCATGCTCTGGACCTACAGCCTGCGTAAGAAAGTGGCCGAACGCACCCTGTCCTTGAGTCAGGCCCTGGAGGAGCTCTCCCGCAACCAGCGCCAGCTCCTCCAGGCCGACAAGATGGCCGCCCTGGGCACGCTGGTGTCCGGCGTGGCCCACGAGGTCAACAACCCCAACGGGCTCATCCTGCTCAACATCCCCATCCTGCGAAAGGCCCAGGCCGACGCCGAACGCCTGCTCGACGAGGCGAGCGAGCGGGAAGGGGAGTTCACCCTGGGCGGCATCCCGTATTCCAGGATGCGGACGGAGCTTCCGAAAATGCTCGAGGAAATGCACGAGGCGGCCCTGCGCATCAAGCGCATCGTCAACGACCTGAAGGACTTCGCCCGGCGCGAGGACGGGGCGCGCAAGGCGCTCATCGACGTGAACGACGCCGCCCGCAAGGCCGTGCGTCTGGCCGAGGCCACGATCAAAAAGCGCACGGACCATTTCACCGCCGACTACGAGGCGGACCTGCCCCTGGTCTGGGGCGATTCCCAGCGCATCGAGCAGGTGGTGGTCAACCTCGCGCTCAACGCCTGCCAGGCCTTGCCGGACAAGAGCCGGGCCATCGAACTGTCCACCCGCTACGACCCGAAGCGGCGAATGGTGACGCTGCGTCTTCGCGACGAGGGCTGCGGCGTGGCGCCCGAGCACCTGGCCCATCTGACCGATCCCTTTTTCACCACCAAACGCGACGAGGGCGGCACGGGGCTCGGGCTGTCCGTCTCGGCGGGCATCCTCAAGGAGCACGGCGGAACCGTGTCCTTCGAGTCCGAGCCGGGCCGGGGGACCCTGGTGATCGTGGAACTGCCCGCCGCCGGGGAGGAGCAAGCGTGACGTCCACCCTGTATCCGTCCTTCGGCGTCCTGATCGTGGACGATGAACCCGCCTGGCTGCGCTCGCTGTCGCTGACGCTGGAATCCTCGGCGGGCGTGACCAACGTCTTTTTGTGCCAGGACGGGCGCGAGGTTCCGGCGCTTCTCGAAAAAGGCGGCGTGGGCCTGGTCCTCCTGGATTTGACCATGCCCGGGCTGTCCGGCGAGGAGCTTTTATCCGTCATCGCAGAGCGCCATCCGGACGTGGCCTGCGTCATCATAAGCGGGGTGAGCCAGCTGGACACGGCCGTGCGCTGCATGAAGCTCGGAGCCTACGACTATTACGTCAAAACCGACGAGGAGGACCGCATCGTGGGCGGGGTCATGCGGGCCATCCGCATGCTGGAGCTTCGCGACGAGAACCGGGCCGTGAAACGCCGTCTGGTGGCGGGCGGACCGGCGGATCCCGAGGCCTTTTCCGGCATCGTCACCCGTTCCCGGGCCATGTTTTCTGTCTTCGCCTATGTGGAGGCCGTGGCCAAAAGCCCCCAGCCGCTCCTCATCACCGGGGAATCCGGGGTGGGCAAGGAGAATCTGGTCAAGGCCGCCCACGCCGTGAGCGGCCGCAGCGGTCCGCTCACGTCCGTCAACGTGGCCGGGCTCGACGACGCCATGTTCGCGGACACGCTGTTCGGCCACGTCCGGGGCGCCTACACCGGGGCCAACGCCCCGCGCCGGGGCATGGCGGAGGAGGCCGCCGGGGGAACGCTGTTTCTCGACGAAATCGGCGACCTGTCCATGGCCTCCCAGGTGAAGCTTCTGCGCCTGCTCCAGGAGGGGGAATACTATCCCCTGGGCGGCGACCAGCCCAGACGTCTGCGGGCCCGGGTCATCGTGGCCACCAACCGGGACCTGGCCGCCGACGAGGCCGCCGGACGCTTCAGGCGCGACCTCTACTACAGGCTGTGCGCCCACCACGTGCACATCCCGGCCTTGCGGGAACGCAAGGAGGACATCGAGCCGCTCTTGCGCCATTTCCTGGCCGAAGCGGCGGTTAAAATGGGCAAGCCCGCGCCCACCGCCCCGCCGGAGCTTGCATGCTGGCTCGCGGCCTACGATTTTCCCGGCAACGTGCGGGAGCTTCAGGCCATGTGCTACGACGCGGCCAGCCTGCACCAGGGCGGCGTGCTCTCCATGCGCAGCTTCAAGCAGGCTATGGGGCGCGGCTGCGGCCAGGCGAACGGCCGCCCGGGCGCCGGGCCCTGCGTTTCCCCGGTCAACCCCTTCGCCTCCTTCGAGCGGCTGCCCACCTTTTCCGAAGCGGCGGAATACCTCACGGCCGAGGCCATGACCCGATCGGGCGGCAACCAGACCCTGGCCGCCCGGCTGCTCGGCATCTCCCAGCCCGCGCTCAGCAAGCGCCTCAAGCAGACCGCCGCCAAACCCTCATAACCAGGGTTATGGCCATAACTTCGGTCAGGAAATCATAACCGCTTCAATTTATGCGTTGTTTTCGCATGAACTTCCCTTCCCCATAACCAGGGTTATCGGGGCCCAGGGCGCCTTGCTTCGGCGGCTCATCCAACTTTTCTCCTGAAATAACGGCATAATGGAACGCCTGCCTTTCGTTGGCGCCCATCCTGCTTTTCCCGTTGCGCCCGGCTCGGGCGGGCCGGGCGGTCCGCGGATCGCGGCTTCCCGCGCGCTCCCCGCGCATGACGAAAAACGACGAATCGGGCCGCCCTCCGGCCCGAAAAGACGATGCAACCAAAGGAGGCCCCATGCGTTCCTCTTTCAGAGCTCTTGCTCCGCTGGTCCTTGGCCTGACCATCTGGGCGCTGCCCGCTCCGGCTGGCCTGTCCGCCGGAGCCTGGACCTACTTCGCGGTCTTCGCGGGGGTTGTGCTGGCTCTGGTTCTCGAACCCATTCCTCCGGCTCTGTCCGGGCTGATCGGCGTGACCCTGGCCGTGGTTCTGCGTCTGGTCCCCCTGGCGCCGGACAAGGCGCCCTCGGCGGGCGACGCCGTGAAGTGGGGCCTTTCCGGCTTTTCCAACGGCACGGTCTGGCTCATTTTCGCGGCCTTCATGTTCGCCCTGGGCTATGAAAAGACTGGACTCGGCAAGCGGCTGGGGCTTTCGCTCATCAAGGCCATGGGCAAAAAGACCCTGGGCCTGGGGTACGCCGTGGCCCTTTCCGAGCTTGTCCTCGCGCCCTTCATGCCTTCCAACACGGCCCGAAGCGGCGGCGCCATCTTCCCCATCATCAAGAACATTCCGCCGCTGTACGGCTCCAGTCCTGAGAACAACCCCCGGGGCATGGGGGCCTATCTCATGTGGACGGCCCTGGCCACCACCTGCGTCACCTCCTCCATGTTCGCCACGGCGCTGGCCCCCAACGTGCTGGCCCAGTCATTGGTGGAGAAGACCGCCCATGTTTCCATCGGCTGGGGGCAGTGGTTCGTGAGCTTCCTGCCGGTAGGCGCCATCCTGTTCCTGCTCACGCCTTTTTTGACCTACGTGATCTATCCGCCCACCCAGAAGACCTCGGAGAACGCTCCCATCTGGGCGGCGGAGGAGCTGCGCAAGCTCGGCCGCCTGACCGGACGCGAGGTCGCCATGGCCGCGCTGGCCGTGGCCGCGCTCCTCGGCTGGATATTCCTCAAGACCTGGATCAACGCCACCAGCGTGGCCCTGGCCGTCATCTGCCTCATGGTCCTTTTCAAGGTGGTCTCCTGGGACGACGTGATCGGCTACAAGCAGGCCTGGAACGTGCTGGTCTGGTTCGCCACCCTGGTCACCATGGCCGACGGCCTGGGCAAGACGGGCTTTCTGACCTGGTTCGCCCGGTCGGCTTCGGCCCATCTGGAGGGCTTTTCGCCCACCATCATCCTGCTCGGGCTCACTATCGTCTTCTTCGTCAGCCATTACATGTTCGCCAGCGTCACGGCGCATGTGGCGGCCCTTATGCCTGTCATGCTGGCCACGTTGATGGACGTGCCCGGGATCGACATGGCCACCGCCTCCATGATCTTTTGCGCCACCCTCGGCATCATGGGCATTGTGAGCCCCTACGGCACCGGCCCCTCGCCCATCTACTACGGCTCCGGCTACATCAAGGGAAAGGAGTTCTGGGGCCTGGGCGCGGTGTTCGGGATCATCTACCTGGGCGTGTTCCTGGCCGTGGGCTTCCCCTGGATCCTGTCCCGGGGCTAGGGCGGCGTCCCTGAACGGAGAATGGACGTGATCGTGAAGCGCTTTCGCGGGGACATGCGGACAACGCGCCGGATGCCCGCTTTGCGAGGAGAAACCCGGGGTCAAAAGCGCCGCGGCGCCTGACCTTCCTCCTGCCCAACCCACGCCGAAGCGCCCCTGGAACGCCCGTTCCAGGGGCGCTTCAGCGTTAGGCCGTCTTTGGCGCGCGCTGGGACCGGAACGTTTGGCCCGGCTGCCGGGGCTGCTCCGGGAGAGGACCGGCGGGCGGGGACGCGGCGCGGATTCGCGCCAGGGAGCGAAGGGGCCGGAAGGGGCGGGGCGCGCCGCCTTCCGGCCGATTGGGAGGGGGTCTATTCCAGGTTGGCGGTGCCGTCGGAAAGCAGGGTGATCTTGTTGACGTTGCGCAGGTCGAGGTTCTTGAATTCGAGCTGGGCGCCGTCGTCGTCGACCACGGCCAGATCCCAGTTGTTGGCGTCGCCGGTGATGTTGATGGTCAGGCCCTCGCCGGGCTTCAGGATGTCGGAGCCCAGCAGATCGTCGCCCCAGTTGTTCGACTCGCTGGGCGACAGGGCCATGCCGTGAAGAGCGAACGAGGTGCCGTTCATGACGGTGACGTTCTTGGCCAGGGCGGCGCTGGCGAGCATGAGGGACAGGCTCAGGACGGCGATGCAGGAATACAGGGATTTCTTCAACATGACGATTCTCCTTTGGGCGTTGCGCGTTCGGATTGGTATGCGTTTCCTTCGTCCTTTCCGGGCTGGACGAACCAGTACAAAAGAAGCAGAAGGCCGATTCCCGTAAAGGCCACAAGAAACCACCAGCCCGAGCGGTTCACGTCGTGCAGCCTGCGCACGGCGACCGCCAGGCCGGGAAGCCATGTGGCCAGCATGACCAGGGTGGAAGCCAGCTGCGCCCCGCCGGTTCCATCCGCGCCCCCGGCTTGATCCACGGCCATGGCCGCCAGGGACAACAACCAGCTGAAAAGCGTCCAGTACCAGAATTCGGCCCGTGCGGCCCTCCCCTGAAAGGTTGCGTACTTCATGAGGCAGGTTTTCACCGCGTCAAAAAAATTCATAAAATCAACCCCCTTGACTTGAATGTCCTTCCACGCGTAAGGCGGCCGCGGCTCCCCGGCGCGTGGGGAAACGGCTGTTCGCCTTTAGCGCGACGCTCTCTATAAGCGCATGGCCCATGCCTGTCTGTCCGGGCGGGACCGGACAGACAAGCCGGTTCGTTTGTTTGTCCGGTTCTCCCTGGACAGACAAACCGGTTCGTTTGTTTGTCCGGTTCTCCCCGGACAGACAAACCGGTTCGTTTGTTTGTCCGGTTCTCCCCGGACAGAC
>CALGYO010000076.1 GCA_937934715.1 uncultured Desulfovibrionaceae bacterium
GCCGCTGCCATCGGCCTGGAAGTCAAGGATGTCGTCGTGGCATTGCGTCGCTTGGTGCGTGAGGGGGGCGGGTTCCGCAATCCCGGCGTGGAACCCGACGTCCAGTGCGAAATCGACCGCCTAGATCATCTCCTGTACGCTCTGGTGCGCGTTATCCCATCCCATCAAGTTCCTGCCATATCACTCGACATCAACGACCTGGTGACCGCCAGTGCCGCCCGCCTTGAGAGTGTGGCTCACAAGGTCGGGGTCAAGTTGATGGTGGAAAACGATCCGGCGGGTTGCCGCACCAGAGCCGTATCCGAAGAGTTCGGCGGCATCATCGACGCTTTGGTGAAAAATGCCGTGGAGGCCTCGCCAGCCGGGGGCATCGTCACCATCGCAACCGGGCGTCAGGGCCAATTTTGCCTGATCACGGTACGCGACAAAGGGCAGGGTATCCCGCCGGAACACATAGATAAAATTTTCATGCCTTTTTTTAGCACAAAGCCACGCGGCCATGGTTTGACCTTGGCTTCGACCAAAAAGTTCCTCAAGGATATCGGTGGAGACATAACCGTGGAGAGCGAGCCTGGCAAGGGCGCGGCCTTCCACTTGCATATACCCAGGGAGCGCGCAGGCGACGAACCCCTCATGGGGTTTGGGGCCTAGGCCGTCGAAAACCTCCCCTCCGGTTTGGAATAACCAGGCGGACAGGATCGTTCAGGAGACAGGCATGGCTGATGACGAAAAAAAGCCTCTGTTTGAGGAAGGGACCGTCATTAACGACAAGTGGACGATCTTGGATCATATTGCCACTGGCGGCAAGGGCGAGGTCTACCTAGCTAGTCGACCTTGAAAAACACTCATTAATCTGAAATCATTTAACAAAGTAATGGCTTTAATGTATCATCCTCGACCAGAACCTACAGTAATTCTGCAAGAAACCGGTCGCGCCGTAACCGGGTCGGGAGTGATGATGAAGGCCAAACCAGCCAGGAATGACCAAGGCAATTTCCTCTTCAGGGACCTTATCGACCAACTCAATCCTAATGACCCCCTGCTCAAGCTCGCAACGGTCATCCCTTGGGAGCGCTACGAGCAGGAGTTTTCCGGCCTCTACAGCGAGCACGGCAGACCAGCCAAGCCCATCAGGCTCATGGTCGGGCTCATGATCCTCAAGCAGCTCGAAAACTTGAGCGACGAACGCGTCATCGAAGCCTGGGTCAGGAATCCCTACTACCAAGCCTTCTGCGGAGAGACGTATTTCCAGTGGAAATTCCCTTGCGACCACTCCGACTTCACCTATTTCCGCAAGCGGATCGGCGAGGACGGGGCGCGTCTGATCTTCGAGGTATCGGTTGCCCTGCACGGGGAGGACGCCAAGGAGCGCGAGATAACCGTGGACACCACCGTCCAAGAGAAGAACATCACCTTCCCCACGGACGTGAAACTTCTGAGCAAGGTCATCAAGAAATGCAGGAAGATTGCCGACTCCGAGGGGATCAAACTTCGACGCAGCTTTCGCCGTGAGCTGCCGGGACTGATTCGTCAGCGATTCAAGAGCCGAAAGATCCTCAAACGTATCCGGACCATGGCTGGCGTGCTCATCCGCGAACTGGAACGCAAACTGCCCAATGAGGCGCGGACCCGTCACGCGGAGTCCCTGCGGCTTTTTCAACGGATCCATGCCCAGAAACGGACCGACGCGAACAAGATCTACAGCCTGCACGAGCCGGATGTGTTGTGCATCGGCAAGGGTAAGGAGCACAAGAAGTACGAGTTCGGACGCAAGGCCTCCATCGCCGTCACCAAGACCACGGGCGTGATCGTGGGGGCCATGTCCTTCAAGGAAAACGTCTTTGACGGGCATACGCTCCCGGATGTCCTGGAGCAGGTCTGGCAGATTACGGAAACCTGTCCCCAGGCGGCCATCTGCGACCGGGGATACAGAGGACGCAAAAAGGTCGGGGACACGAGTATTCTGATCCCGGGCCGTCCGAAGAAGAGCGACACGTCCTATCAACGTCGAAAAGCCAGGCAGCGCTTCCGTCGCAGAGCCGGTATCGAGCCTGTCATCGGACATGTGAAGCACGATCACCGCATGGCGCGCAACTTTCTCAAAGGCCTTACCGGCGATGCCATCAACCTGTTCATGGCGTGCGCGGCGTTCAACTTCAAAAAATGGATGCGGAGGCTGAGGCATTTATTTCCTCATTTCGCTTTCTGGCTCTGCTTCGAACACAGAACTCGTAACCTGCTTCGCGCCGCCTGATTCGGCGCAAAAAGGCTTTTTCAAGGTCGACTA
>CALGYO010000077.1 GCA_937934715.1 uncultured Desulfovibrionaceae bacterium
CGAGTGCAACGTCACCGTACGGCCCGCTTCCGCCATGGCCAAATGCCTGCCCGCGCAAGCGGAATCCGGCGAGATGAACAGGATGGGGACCTTGCAGTATTGGCAAAAGGTTGGCCAATGCGCCCGGGCCCAGTACCTGATCATCCCCCAGATCATCACCCTGCGCGAGCGCGTGGGCTCGGCCGCGGGCGTGGAAAAACCCGCCAAGGTCAACCTGAGCGTGTTCGTCATGAACGTTGAGACCGGCGGCATCCAGAACTACGCGCATTTCGAGGAAGAGCAGCGCACGCTGATGGACAACGTCCTCGAAGCGGGCAAGTTCCTGGAGCGCAAGGGCCGCTGGCTGACCGCCCTGGAATTGGCCAAGGAAGGCCTGTCCAAATGCGTGACGGAGCTCAAGCTGTGATCGTATTCCCGGCGGTCGATATCAAAAACGGCCAGTGCGTGCGCCTCAAGCAGGGGCTTGAGCACGAGGTGACCGTCTTTTCCGAGGACCCCGAGGCCATGGCCCTGCATTGGGCCGGTCTCGGCGCCAAATACCTGCACGTGATCGACCTTGACGGAGCGTTCAGCGGCGTTCCCAAGAACTTCGACCTGATCAGGCGCATCTGCGAAAAGAGCGACGTTCCGGTCCAGCTCGGCGGCGGAATTCGCGACATCGAAACCGCCCAGAACTATATCAAGGCCGGAGTGCGCCGGCTCATCATCGGCACCATGGCCCTGGCGGACCCGGACGCCTTCGGTGAAATCTGCAAGGCCCTTCCCGGCCGGGTGGGCGTGTCCCTGGACGCCGTGGGCGGCGCCCTCAAGGTCAAGGGCTGGGTGGAGGACGCCGGTCTCACCGTGGACGAGGCGGTTCCCCGGCTCGAAGCCCAGGGCGCGGCCTTTCTCATCTATACCGACATCAGCCGGGACGGCATGCAGACGGGCGTCAATATCGAAGCCCTCGAGCATCTTCTTTCCCTGACCAGTCTGCCGGTCATCGCGGCCGGAGGGGTGGCCACCCTCGACGACGTCAAGGCCCTGCAGCCCCTTGAGGCGCGCGGGCTCGAAGGACTGATCAGCGGCCGGGCCATCTACGTCGGCACGCTCGATTTCAAAGCCGCCATGGATTGGCTTGAGCGGCGTCAACCTGCGGAGGACCCCTCATGAAAACCGTCAAAGTCAAGGGAATGTCCTGTCAACATTGCGTCATGTCCGTGACCAAGGCCCTTTCGTCCATTGAAGGCCTGGAAAACGTCAAGGTGGACCTCATGAAAGGCGAGGCGACCTTCGACGAAACCAAGCCGGTCGACGCCGAGGTCATCAAAAAGGCCATCGACAAGATCGGCTTCGAGCCGGGCGACGTTCAGTAGAACCGCACGACTACGACAAGCGCGGCCGCTTCGGGTTTCCGGGGCGGCCGTTTCTTTTTTACGCAAAATGATTGCTTTTCTTATTGGTTGATGCGACCGGTTGGACAGGGCGGCGCGCGCTCGCGGACGCTGGGACGCGCCGTCCCGCCGGATAGTATCCGTTTTGGGCGCGAACCGCCGCGGGATCGCGGCATTGTCCGGGGAGACTGCGGCGAAAGGCCGGACGCCGCTTGCGGGCGAAGGGCTCGCGGCGGCGGTTCATGACGCGAAACCGTTTCGACCCATAGGCGGGAAGACAGCATGGCGCGAGTCATTTACGGGGCATGGGACGGCAAAGTCTTCGACAACCGGGACAAGGGCATCTTCGAGATCGAGCCCATGCCCGAGCTGGCCGGATTCGATTTCTTCAACGAAGGCAACGTGGTCAAGGCGTTCCTGGGCGACCGGGGCTTTTTCGTCTTCGAGCCCGGGGTCGATCTCTTGGACGCCCTGCGCCGCTACGCCGAAGAAGCGGCCGAGGAGTCCTGCGGCAAATGTACGCCCTGCCGCATGGGCTCGCGCCTGGTCCGGGACAAGCTCGCCCAGCTGTGCCGGGGGGAGGGCGACGCCGCGCTTTTGGCCGAGATCGAATCCCTGGCCCGCCATGTGCGGCAAACCTCGCTGTGCGGCCTGGGACAGACCTGCATGACGCCGCTTCTCTGCGCGCTGGAGCATTTCCCGGACATGATCGGAGAAACCCGCGATCCGTCCGGGGCTGCGGCCGTCCAGCACGCCATGCACTACGTCACCGCGCCCTGCATCGAGGCCTGCCCGGCCAAGGTCAACGTGCCGCGCTACATCGATTACATCAAGAACGGCCAGCCCGCCCATTCGCTGGGCGTGATCCTGCAGAAATACCCCATGGCGGCCACCTGCGGCCGGGTCTGCGTGCGGTTTTGCGAACAGGCCTGCCGGCGCAATCTGGTGGACGAGGCCGTGGGCATCAAGACCCTCAAGCGCTATGTGGCCGACCTGGAGCGGGGCCTGTCCGAGGAGTGGTTCTCCAAGGACATGATCCGTTCCCCCCAGCCCGCCCATTTGAAAGTGGCGGTGGTGGGGGCGGGTCCGGCCGGCGTTTCCTGCGCCTACCATCTTCTGCTCAAGGGCTATCCCGTGGAGGTCTTCGAGGCCAAGAACGAGCCCGGGGGCATGGCCGCCTCGGGCATCCCCAGCTACCGGCTGCCCAAGGAGGTGCTGCGCGCCGAGGCCGATATCGTGGAACGCCTGGGAGGGCGCATCCGCTACAACGCGCGCCTGGGCAAGGATTTCGATCTGGACGGCCTGTTCGCCCAGGGATTCAAGGCCGTGTTTCTGGGACTCGGCTGCGACAAGGGCCGCCCCCTCGGCGTGGAGGGCGAGGACCTCTCCCTTTCGGGCCTGTGGACCGGCATCGATTTCCTGCTCCAGGTGCACGAATGCCTGCAAGGCGCGGCCTGCATGACGCTCAAGGGCGTGGTGGCGGTGGTGGGCGGGGGCAACGTGGCCATGGACTGCGCGCGTTCGGCCCTGCGCATGGGCGCCGGGGAGGTCCACGTGATCTACCGGCGCGAACAGAAAGACATGCCCGCGGACCAGGTGGAGATCGAGGCCGCCAAGGAGGAGGGAGTGGTCTTTCATTTCCTGACCAACCCCAGCCGCATCCTGTCCGAGGACGGCCGGGTGACGGGCGTGGAGCTTGTTTCCATGCGCAAGGGCGAGCCGGACGGGCATGGCAGGCGCAGGGTGGAGCCCGATCCCGGTTCCGAGCGGCTGTTCGGCTGTCAGGCACTCATCGGCGCCATCGGCCAGGAGGTCGACGCCGCCTGCTTCGGCGCTTCGGACGGGATCCGTTTCAATAGATGGGGCTGCGTCCAGGCCGACGAGACGACCCTGGATACGGGACGCCCCGGGGTGTTCGCGGGCGGGGACTGCCAATTGGGGCCGTCCACCCTTATAAACGCCATGGCCGACGGACTCAAGGCGGCCCGTTCCATCGACGACTACCTGCATTTCGGCCGAGTCCGCTTTTTTCCGCGCAGCCGCATGCGCCATATGATCAGCGAGTTCCGCGCCCTTTCCAAGGAGAGCGTGGAAATTCCGGTGGAGAACCTGTACCGCGTTGAGGTCAAGGAACTCGATCCTAATGTGCGCAAGCGGATTTTCGATGAGGTCGAGAAGCCCATCAGCACGGAGGAGGCCTATCACGAGGCCAGCCGTTGCCTGCGCTGTTATCGCATCTATTCCGTCGTCACTGAATCCCCGATTCCGGATGCGGCCCTCTAGGCCGCGCAACCGCGAAAACGAAAGCGACAGCGAGAAAGCCATGGAAGCGACCATCAACCAAGCGCGCATCGCCATCCGGGAAAACGAGACCATTTTGGAGGCGGCCAGACGCGGCGGCCATTTCATCCCCACCTTGTGCGAGCTGGCCGACATCGACCACGCGCCCGGTTCCTGCCGGGTCTGCCTGGTCGAGATCACCCGGCCCGGCCATGAGGAACCCGCCATCGTCACGGCCTGCAACACGCCCATCGAGAACGGCATGGTCGTGCGCACCCGTTCCAGGCGGGTTCGCGAGATGCAGCGGCTCCAGGTAGAGCTGCTCCTGGCGGACCACGACCTCGACTGCGCCGTCTGCGCCCGCCACGGCGATTGCGAATTGCAGGACGCGGCCCAGTTCGTGGGGCTTCGCCAGTCCCGTTACGCCAGACCCGATCTGGCCAAGCAGCGGCCCAGGGACGAGAGTTCGCCCGCCATCATCCGCGACATGGGCAAATGCATCCGGTGCCTGCGCTGCGTGGAGGTCTGCCGCCGGGAGCAGGGCGTGGACGCCCTGGTCTTTTCCGGCGCCGGACTCGGCGCGGAGATAGCCGTGCGCGGCGGCGCGAGCCAGGGCGCATCCGATTGCGTCGCCTGCGGACAATGCGTCCTGGTCTGCCCCACCGGGGCGCTGGCCGAGCGCGACGAAACCGAGATCGTGGTCGACTATCTCTACGATCCGGACGTGATCACGGTCTTCCAGTTCGCCCCGGCGGTGCGGGTGGGATTCGGCGAGGAATTCGGCCTGCCGCCCGGGACCAATGTGGAGGGGCAGGTCATCGCGGCCTTGCGGACCCTTGGGGCGGACGTGATCCTGGACACGAACTTCGCCGCCGATGTGGTCATCATGGAGGAGGGGGCCGAACTTCTGGCCCGGCTCAAGGAGGGCAGACGGCCCACCTTCACCTCCTGCTGCCCGGCCTGGATCAATTTTGCGGAAAAGCTCTATCCGGACATCCTGCCCTATCTGTCCTCCACGAAATCCCCCCAGCAGTGCTTCGGCGTCCTGGCCAAGACCTATCTGCCGGAACGGATGGGCATCGACGCCGGTCGCGTGCGCGTGATCGCCATCATGCCCTGCACGGCCAAGAAGGACGAGGCCCAGCGCCTGATGTTCCGCAAGGACGGCGTACGCGAGGTGGACGTGGTCCTGACCACCCGCGAATTCGCCCATCTGCTGCGGCGCGAGGGGGTCGATCTGGCGGCGCTTGCGCCGTCACGCTTCGACTCGCCCTACATGTCCGAGTATTCGGGCGCGGGCGCCATCTTCGGCACCACGGGGGGCGTCATGGAGGCGGCGGCGCGCAGCATGTACAGCGCGCTGAACGGCCGCGAGCTCGAGCATATCGAGATACGGGCGCTTCGGGGCTTCGAGGCCGTGCGCACGGCCGAGATCGATCTTGGCGGCTCCGTCGGCAAGGTCAGGCTGGCCATGTGCCATGGTCTGAAAGGGGTGCGGACCGTTGTGGAGGACGTGCTCGCCGGACGTTCGGATTTCGATTTCATCGAGGTCATGGCCTGTCCGGGCGGCTGCGTGGACGGCGGCGGACGCCTGCGCAGCAAGAAGCAGTACCAGCCCAACGCCCTCAAGCGCCGCGCATCCATCTACGCCATCGACGCGAACAAGACGGTGCGCCAATCCCACAACAACCCGCAGGTGAAGCGGCTGTACCAGGATTTTCTGGGCGAACCCCTTTCGCACAAGGCGGAGGATCTGCTGCACACCCGCTACATCCGCCGCAGGAATGCGGTCAAACAGACCATCGCCGGCATCTGGCGGGACATCACCCTGTCCACCCTGGTGCACAGTGAGTTCGACGCCCTGGACGCCCACCGGGCCAATGCCGGGCGCGAAGCCAAGGCGCCCCTGGCTCGAAGCGGCAAGACCGGCGGGAGGGACTAGGCCCCGCTCATGATCGGCGCGTTGCTCACCGCCCTTTTTTTCGGCGTCACCCCGGTCTGCGCCAACCAGGCCATCCGCCGGATCGGTTTCGTCCGGGCCAATGCCGGGCGCCTGGTTCTGGCCGCGCTGGTCCTGGGGCTTTGGGCCTTCGCTTTCGGTCAGGGTCTGAGCGGGCCGTTGTGGTGGTTTTTCGGCGCGGGCGCGGTAGGGTTCGGCCTGGGGGGCATGTGCATGTTTCTGGCGTTGCCGCGCCTGGGCGCGCCCTTGTCTTCCCTCATGGTCGAGAGTCTGGCCGCCGTGTTCGCCGCCGTCCTGGCCTGGGCCTGGTACGGCGACGCCGTTGCAGCGCCCCGGCTTTTTTGGGCCGCGCTGGTCCTTGCGGGCGTGTCCGTGGGGCTTTGGCCCTACATCAAAGGCGGCGCCCGGGCTTCCGGCGCTTCGTCCGGCGTCTCGCTTGGCGCGCTCTGGGCGGTTCTGGCCGGACTGGGCCAGGCGGTCAGCATCGTCGTGAGTCGCAAGGCGCTTTTGTCCATGAAGCTCGCCGGTACGCCGGTCAGCCTGCCCACCGCCTCCTTCCAGCGTCTGCTGGGCGGGCTCTGCGCGGCGCTTGCCGTGGGACTGTTGCTCAGATGGCTGTCCCGGTCCGCCCGCGCCCGTAAAGCCGCGCCCGGAGCGGCCGGTTCGGGCGCCGGTCGGGGCGTCGCGCCCTTTTCCGCTTCCGGCCTGGCTCCGGGACCCGCCTGGATGTGGGTGGGCCTCAACGCCCTGTTCGGCCCCATTCTCGGCGTGACCTGTTTGATCTGGGCGCTGAAGACCATGCAGCCCGGCCTGGCCCAGGCCATCGCAGCCACCGCGCCCCTCGTTTGCGCGCCGTTTTCCCTTTGGATAGACCGCCATTCCCCGCCCGGTCTCTATTACCTGGGTTGCCTGCTGGCCATCGCCGGGCTGACGGGCGTGTATCTGACGGGCTGATCCGCCGGCCGTCTTCGTCCGCTTCATTCCGAGGCCTTTTTCTCCTTTATCCTGGGGCGACGGCGCGATATCCCAAAGGACGGGCGCAGGAGGGCGTTATGGAAAAAGAGACGTACTGGACATTCACAAAAAACGTGCCTTCCACTTTGAAGCCTCATCCTCAGCTCACGCGGATGGCCGCGAGCGGGGCGAGCGTGCTCGATCTGGGGTGCGGGGAGGGCAAGACCCTGGCTTCGTTCGCCGGGGCGCCCGGGAGGCTTTGCGGGGTGGACCTCAACGCGGGCGCCCTGGTCAGGGCGGCGGGCGATCTTCCCCGGGCGGCCTTCGCCTGCGCGGACATCCGCCATCTGCCCTTTGGCGGCGAACGCTTCGACGTCGCCTCCATGCACGCGGTCATGACGCTTCTCATCGGCCGCAAGGCGCGGCTTAAGGCCCTGCGCGAAATCCGGCGGGTGATCCGGCGGCGCCTTTTCATCGCGGATTTCCTGCTCACCCCGGAGGAGCCGTACTACGCCGCCCGCTACGCCCTGGGGGAGGAGCGGACAGGCGAGCCGGGCTCCTTCGTGGTCCTGGAGAACGGCAAGCCCATCTACACGGCGCATCATTACGCCGTTGACGAATTGACCGGACTTCTCGAGGATGCCGGCTTCGCCGTGGACGAGCTGGAGACCGGCAAGGTGCGGACCCGCTCGGGCAACATCATAAACGGCGTCAGCTTGGCGGCCTCCCCGAGGTAGGGCCGCCGTCGCTTACGATCGGTCGGCAAACGAAGGCGCGGGGGGGGACGGTGAAAGAGGAAGCCCAGGCCTATTTACGGTTGTGCGACGGGTGCTGTGACCGATCGGGCACGGCCAAGGAGATGGTCAAGACCGGGGGCTGCACGTGCGATATCTGCGGCTGGGCATGTTCGTGCTGCGGCCTGGAAAATGGCCGCCAGTTCGTCAACCGCATTCCCGTGCGGGTCATTCCCGAGGACGGCTGGGCCTACCTCGAACGCCGCAACCGCGAGAGCCTGATTCCTCTCGACTGGACGAAGCTCTTTCTCATCGGCCGGGAGTAGGGAACCCGCTGCTGTCTTTTTGGAGAAATGAATAAGTATAGTGAGGTAAGACTCTGCCAGTCCGTCGCATGGCTGGGGGCGAAATCGAATCGGGCCGTCGGCGTCGCAATGATTGGGCGTCCCCGCCTGGTCCGGGACCGCGTTTGCGCGGCCGGGAGCGGCGCCCATTCATTGCGACGTTCACGGCCGCGCAAACGCGATCCCGGGCCGCGAGACGGATGTCCCGCTTGCCGCTGTAATCGGTTTACGCCTCCAGCCTTATCGTCCGCGCGTACGCCGCCTCGTCGCATGGCCGGGAGCGAAATCGAATCGGGCCGTCGGCGTCGCAATGAATGGGCGTCCCAGCCGTCCCGATTCGACTCCGCCCCCGTCCCAATGACTTCTTTCAAGATCGTGCAGCCGCTCGAACGGCAAGGCAAGATGGATCGGCTTTCCTTTGCAGCCGCTTGACGCGCCCGCCAGGTCCGGGACCGCGTTTGCGCGGCCATAAGCTGCGCCCATTCATTGCGGCGGTCACGGACGCGCGAACACGGTTCCGGGCTGCGAGACGGATACTGATCAGGATGCCGGAATCAGAAATCGACGAGAACCTTGAGCGCTCCCTTGCGCGAAGCCCGGGCGAACGCCTCCTCGAAACGGGCGAAAGGATAGCGGGTCTCGATCAAAGGACGCGGGTCCAGCATCCTGTCTCCGAGAAAGGACAGAGCCAGGCCGGTGTTCCCGCAGCGCGAACCCGTCACCGTGATCTCGTCCACCACCAGCTTGGCCAGATTGATGGAAGAGGGCGCATGGGAGGTGGTCTTGGCGACGATGGTCCCTTCGGGCCGGACCAGGTCCAAAGCATACGCAATGCCCTCGGGCGCGCCCGTGGCCTCGACCACGAGATCGAACGGGCCGAACGCGCCGAGCAGCTTTCCCGGAAGCGCGGCGGGGTCGGGGATATGGCGGGTCGCGACCTTTTGGGCGGCGGCGATGGCCAGCTTCTCCTCATGCTTGCCCGCAAGAACCAGCTTCGGGCAATAGCGGCGCAGGGCGCAGGCGCACAGAAGCCCCAGCTTGCCGTCGCCCAGGACCAGGACCTTCATGTCCGCCGTCAGATGCAGCTGCTGGCTGATCTCCAGGGCGGCGGCCAGCGGCTCGGCGAAGACCGCTTCGTCGTCGGACACGTTGTCCGGTATGCGATGGAGGTTGGAAAGCGGCGCAAGGAAATAGTCGGTGAAGGTCCCGTCCCAGTTGAGGATGCCGAGAACCTTGCGTCCCGGGCAGTGCCTGGCGTCGCCGCCATGTCTGGACGTCCAGGGCTCGACGCCCCAGTTGATGTCGCAGCACACCCTGGCGCCCTCCCATTCGGGCGCGCCGGGCGCCTGTTCCACCACGCCCGCCGCCTCGTGGCCGGGCGTGCCGGAAAATCCCATATAGCCCTTGAAAAGCTCGATATCGGTGTTGCAGATCCCGGCGCAGCGCGTCTTGATGAGGGCCTCGCCCGGCCCGGGCCTGGGAACATCCTTTTCGATGACGCGCATCGCGCCGTTTTCGAAAGAGATCGCTTTCATGGGCGCTCCTTGTTGTTGCGGATGGGGCCGAAACTACCCAAGAACCCGGCTTCAGGCAACGCCGGACGGACAATCGCCGGATTGCCTAAACCGCGCCGGGAAAATATACTGCCGTTTCGCCGTCATGGTGACGCGGCGTGAAGGAGAGGTCGTGGCGGAGGAAATAACGGAAGAGGTTTTCACCGTCCAGGCGGAGGATTCGGCCGCCGGGATGCGGCTGGACGCCTTCTGGTTCGCCTGTCTGGCAACACGGGGGATAAGCCGGGGCCGGATTCAGGAATGGATCAAGGCCGGGCGGGCGCGCATCGACGGGGCTGACTGCCGCAAGTCCTCCACGCGGCTGTCGGGCGGGGAGCGGCTGGAGCTTTTTCCCGAGCGGCCCCGAAGCGTTCCCGCCCCTGAAGCGGGCGGCCTGCGCATCGTCTATGAGGACGGCCAGACGCTCGTGGTGGACAAGCCGCCCGGGCTGACCGTGCATCCCGCCCCGAGCTGCCCGGAGGGAACCCTGGTCAACCGGCTGCTGCATCACTATCCGGGTCTGCGCCGGATAGGCGGCGAGCGGCCGGGCGTGGTGCACCGCATCGACAAGGACACTTCCGGGCTTCTGCTCATCGCCCTGACCGAGGCGGCCAAAAACCGGCTCAGCGCGGATTTCGCCGAACGCCGTGTGGAAAAGACCTATCTGGCCCTGGTCTGGGGCGTTCCCGAAAAAGAGGCGGGCGTCATCGACGCGCCCATGGGGCGCGACCCCGGCAACAAGACCAGGATGGCCGTGGTGAAAAAAGGCGGCCGGATCGCCCGCAGCGCCTACAAAACGGTCTGGCGGGCGCCGGACGGCCGGGTCAGTCTGGTCGAGGTCGGCATCAGCACCGGCCGGACCCATCAAATCCGGGTCCACATGACCCATCTGGGCCACCCCCTGGTGGGGGACGCGGTCTACGGCCCCAGACAGGCCGCGCAGCTGAAAAAAGAGGACGGACCCATCGCCCGTCTGGCCGGACGCCAGATGCTCCACGCCTGGAAGCTGGCCTTCACCCATCCCGCCACCGGGGAGCGCAAAGCCTTCACCCTGCCGCCGCCCAAGGATTTCTGGCGGCTCATCCTCCTTTTCGCCCGCAAAACCCAGCGCGTGGGCGTGACGGGCATGGCCGGAGGCGGGAAATCCGCGTTCTGCCGGTTCGTGGAACAGGCGGGCTATCCGGTCTTCTCCGCGGACAGGGCCGTGGCCGCCCTGTACGAGCCGGGCGGCCACGGGAGCGGCCTGCTGGCGTCCCGCTACGGCGAGCGCTTCCTCGACGGGGCGGGCGGAGCGGACAAGGCCGGGCTTTTCGCCGCCATGAAGGAAAATGGCGCATTGCGGCGGGAAATCATGGACATGATCCACCCGCTTGTCCTTGGAATGATGGAGGATTTTTATGCGGAAAAGGCGCGTTCCCGGGCGGTCTTCGCGGAGATTCCGCTGCTTTTCGAAAGCGGCTGGCCCGCGCGCGAGCATTTCGACCTGACCATCGGCGTGCGCTCGAAGGACGCGGACCGGCGCGAGCGGCTGGCGCTTGCGCGCGGTTGGAGTCAGGAAACGGCGGCGGTCATGGATTCCTGGCAATGGCCGGAGGAAAAAAAGCTGGCCCTTTGCGACCTGGTCGTGGACAATGTCGCGACGCTCGACGCCCTTCGGGCCGAAACGGCGCGGACGCTTACGCGCCTTCAGGCCATGCGGCGCAACAGCATAGCGGCGCTTTTCGCGCGGCTTCGCAAAAACGGCTACGCCGGACCGGCAGGAAACGCGGCGGACCTTCCCCATGATCCCGCTTAAGGACAATATCGCCAAAACCCAAAGGCCGCTGGTGGTCTGGACCATCACGGTCCTCAACGTCCTGACCTTTTTCTATGAGCTGAGCCTGTCCGATCGCGGCCTGCAAATCTTCCTGCAACTCTACGGCCTGGTTCCGGCCAGGCTGACCAACCCCTCCTGGGCGGCCTGGGCGGGCTACCCCGAGGGCGGCTTCGAATCCTGCCTGACCTATATGTTCCTCCACGGCGGCTGGCTGCATCTTTTGCTCAACATGTGGGCCCTGTGGATATTCGCCGACAACGTGGAGGACGCCTTCGGGCATTTCCGGTTCATCGTGTTCTATGTGATCTGCGGCCTGGCGGCGGTTTTCGCCCATATCCTCTTCAATTTCTCCTCCACCATGCCCGTGGTGGGCGCCTCCGGCGCCATCGCCGGGGTCATGGGCGCCTATCTGAAGCTCTACCCCCACGCCAGGGTGACGGCCATCGTGCCCATCGTGATCATTCCCGTGGTCATGAACCTGCCCGCGCCGGTTTTCCTGGGATTCTGGTTTCTGATGCAGCTTTTTTCCGGGGTGTCCAGTTCGCTGGGGGGAGGGGAGGCTTCCAACGTGGCTTTCTGGGCCCACGCCGGAGGCTTTGTGGCTGGATTTTTACTGGCGCCGCTTTTTACCCCGCCGAGACGGCGCATCCGCTATGATCCGGGCGTGCGCCGCTACGACGTGCGTTAAAGCGGCCGGGTATCCGTTCAGGAGGCCCCCGCCGGGCACTGAAAGGCCTCGGGCGCGCCGCCTATCCTGGCGTCCTTTTCCCCTTCCACGGCGATGACAAGCGCGTGGGGCTTCCCGTCCAGGAAGCGCTCGGGAACGTCGAAGAAAAAGCCGGAATTCCCATCGCCGAAGCCCACATCCAGAACGTCCTTGCGGAAATGGTCCGCCGTGACCGCGTGCGCCTCGCCGTCCAGGCTGATGAGCACCGTGAGCCGCCTGCCCGTATCCTTGGAATCCCGGACCCAGCCGATGATTTGCGGGCCGATCCTGTCGATGTTTCCCTCGATGCGCGACGCTTTGGAGAAATCCAGGTAGGCCTTGGGCGAGGGCGTGACGCAGGCGGCCAGCCCCTCAGCGCCGCTCCCGGCGGCCGGCAGGGCGAGGAAAGCCAGGAACTCGCGCAGGAAAGTATCTTTTTTGAAGATGGCCTTCTCGTAGGAAACCAGGAGGGCGGGGAGCCTGGTGATCAGGGCGTATTCCGTGATCATGCGCTGGTGGAAGGCGACGTATTTGAGCGCCTCGGGAAAGGACAGGCGGCCCGAGACGGTCATGCGCTTGGCGATGGCCACATGGTCGCGGAAGACGAAGATCAGGCGGGGATTGCGCAGGGTCTCGTAGAGCCGGGGGAAGACGAGGCTCGGAAACTTCCAGCCCCAATTGCCGTGCGCCTCGTTGAGCCGTGCGATCTCGGCCGCGATCTCATCAAGATACGCGGGATTTCTCGTGTTGTGCAAGGCGCGCAGCTTGTTGGAAAAAAACGGATTTTCATAGGTGGCTCCCAGACCGGCCCCCATGAACACGCCGCATTGATGCAGGAGCTGTGCGGCCATGGAGGTGCCGCTTCGTTCCATGCCGATAACGACGAAGGTCTTTTGCGATACGGTTTCGGACGCGGGATTGAGCGTAATGCAGCCGGTATTTTCCATGGGCGGGTCCCTGTATGGGCTAGTTCTCTTCGTGACGGCGATTGCGGCATCGCATGCCTGGATTGCGAACGGGGACGCCTTTTCTCGCCGTTACGGGAAAAAAGGCGTTCTGGGCGTTCCGGGAAGGTATGCCGCGGTCTATGGCGCGTCAAAACTTATTTTGTTCGGCCGCCTTGGGCGCGCGGGGCGCATCGAGCGGGCTGGGTGACAGGTGCCGCGGAGCGGGCGAAACCGGGCGCTTGCCCTGGGTTCACGGATTGCCCTCCGGTCTTTTCTTCTCTTCGTACTCCTCCTCGCGCAGACTGCGCCGCAGGACCTTGCCCACCAGGGTCCGGGGAAAATCCTCCCGGAACTCCACGGTCTTCGGAGCCTTGTAGTGGGCCAGCCGCGAGCGCACGAACGCGATGATCTCCTGGCGGCTGGGCGCTTGCCCCGGTTCCGGGATGATGTAGGCCTTGACCACCTCTCCCCGGGTGGCGCTCGGCGCGCCGACGACCACGGCCTCCTTGACCGAGGGATGCTCCAGCAGCACCTCTTCCACCTCGCGAGGATAGATGTTGTAGCCCCCCGAAATGATGAGATCCTTTTTCCGGTCCAGGATGAAGAAATAGCCGTCCTCGTCGATCTCGGCCACATCCCCGGTGTGCAGCCAGCCGTCCTTCAGGGTCTGCCGGGTGTCCTCGGGCCGGTTCCAGTAGCCCTTCATGACCTGGGGCCCCTTGATGACGAGTTCGCCCTTGGCGCCCGGCGCGGTGGAGAGCTCCCCGGTTTCCAGGTCCGCCACGGCGGCCAGGGTGTCGGGAAAGGGAATGCCGATGGAGCCGTGCTTGCGCACCCCGCGCAGGGGGTTCAAGTGGGTGACGGGGGAGGCCTCGGTCAGGCCGTAGCCCTCCAGGATGGCCGCGCCGGTCATTTCGGAGAACCGCTTGAGGCTCTCAACCGGCATGGGCGCGGAGCCGGACACGCAGAATTTCACGTGGGTCAGGCCGCTTTTGTCCGCCCCTTCCTGGCGCATGAGCGCCGCGTAGACCGAGGGGGCGCCGGGAAAGACCGTGGGCGGGGTCTCGTTGATGGCCCGCATGACTTCGCTTGGGACGAAGCGGGGGATGGGGACCATGATCGAACCGCTTAACGCCGCGAAATTGATGCACACCGTCAGACCGTAGATGTGGAAATAGGGCAGGATGCCGAGAAAACATTCGGGGTGCTCGCCCACGGCGTGGAGCATTGCCCGGCACTGGAAGGCGTTGGCCGTCATGTTGTCATGGGTGAGCATGACGCCCTTGGGCTGGCCGGTTGTGCCGCCGGTGTATTGCAGGGCGGCCAGGTCGTTTTGCGGATCGATGTCCGGTTCGCTGTAACGGGCGGCGCCCTTGAAGAGGCTTCGAAAGGGCGCAACGCGCTGTCCGTCGAAGG
>CALGYO010000078.1 GCA_937934715.1 uncultured Desulfovibrionaceae bacterium
CGAGATGTAGCCGTGACTGGAGTTCAGACGTGTGCTCTTCCGATCTGCCGAAGGCATCGGCCTCGATGGCGGCGTTTAAGGCCAAAAGGTTGGTCTGGTCGGCGATGTCGGAAATCACGTCCATGATCCGGCCGATGCCTTCGGCCTGTCCGCCCAGGGCGGCCATGTCCTCCTTGAGGGCCGCCGCCTGTTCCTGGGCCTTGCCGATGACCGTCACCGCCCGGCCGACGACCTCGGCGCCGATTTCCGCCTTGGATTTGGCGGCCTCGGACGTTTCCGCCGCCTTGGAGGCGTTTTTGGCCACCTCGAGCACAGTGGCGTTCATTTCATCCATGGCCGCCATGGTCTCGCCCACCCTTCCGGCCTGTTCCCTGGCCCCGCGATTCGATTGCTCCACCTGGGCGGACAGTTGTTCGGAGGCCCCGCCCACGGCCTGGGCCACTTCGCCCAGTTCCCCGGCCAGACGCAGGATCTTTTCGTTCTGCTCCTCGGTCAGGCGCTGCTGCCGCATGATCTCCGTCATGTCCACCCATACGGAAAGGGTTCCCAAAAGCTCGCCCCTCTCGCTGAAAAACGGAGCGGACGAGACGCTGACATACCGGGCGTTCCCCTTGCGGGTGGTTACTTCGCGCTCGGCCGTGAACAGGCGCTTTTCCCGCAGCGCCTTGGTGGACAGGGTTTCCTTGGAAGCGTCGCCCCAGATGTATTGCCCGGATTTCTGGCCGTAATAGTCCTCGGGCTTACCGGACAGTTCTATAAGATCAAGCATGCGGCGGTTGGTGAACACGGTCTCGTCCTCCCTGGAGAAGACCGAGCACGGCACGGTCAGTCCGTTCAGCACGCCGCGCGAAAAGGCCAGTTGATCGCGCATGACGCCCACCATGACCCGCAGACTTTCGGACAATTCGCCGATCTCGTCTTTTTGGTCGAGAGCGAAGGCGCAATCCAGCTGTCCCTTGGCCACGCAGGAAGCCAGTTCCACCAGGGAGTGAACGGGGCGGGTGATGCTTCGGGAGAAAAAAAGGACCGCAAGAAGACTCAGGATGAAACTCGCGGCGGTGACTGCCGCCACGGTCAGCTTCATGTGGGAAAACTCCGCCGCGGCTTCCTGGCGCAGGCGTTCATTATCGGCGCGCACCGCGTCAAGAACGCCGGAGAGCCCCCGCTTGACCTGTTCCAGGCCGGGCAGGGTCTTTTTCACATACGTCTCCCGGGCCTGTTCCGTTTTCCCCTCCACGAGCAGCGCTGAGATTTCCCCGGCGCTTCGATGCAACGCCTTGTGCGGCCCGTCGAGCGCCTCAAGAGACGCCCGAATGCCGGGGAACAGCCGCTCGGCCTCGCGGCGTCCCTCTCCGTGGAACCAAACGCCGAAACCGCATTTCGCGTCGTCCATCTGGACGTCCAGCTCCTTGCTTCTCCCTTCGATAATGGCGGAGCCGACCTTCTGCGCCCATTCCAGGTGGTCGAGTTCGCGCTGCAGAATACTCTCGCACAACACGCTTGCCCGGGCCGAAAGATCGGCTTTGTCCTGCGTGTGCGCGATGGACAGCCACGTGGCCGCCGCCAGGACCAGAAGAAGGCAAAGAGCCGGGACATTGGACAGGATGATTTTCGTGGTGATGCGGAAATCCGCGATTTTCATAGTCATCTCCTCAAGAAAATGAACGCGGACGAACCGGGGTTGGTTCGCCAACAAAGCAAAAAAAGGGCATACGACGAAATGAAGAGCGTCAACGGAGGAATATATCGCCGGTAAATACGAGCAATGACGACTGTATACGGCATTTATTCAAAATACCGGAACAGGTCAAGCCATTCTTGAAATGACAACGTGCTGGATCAATGCATATTCAGAAACGGACGCCTGATATCCGCACGCTTCCCCGAACGCCCAGCGCATATCGGACATTGCGCTCCTTGAACAACAGCGGGGCCGGGGAGATCAGAAGAGTTCCAGAGGATCGCAGGGGGCGGAGGGGGATTTGCCGGAGTCCCGGCGAATGGGGTTGCCGCCGCAGAAGGATTCCAGGCGGCCGGTGATGACGTCGAGGCCAGTGAAGGGAAACGTGCGCATGGCCTGGCGGTAGGGTTCCGGGTTTTCCAGCAGGGCGTGCAGCTTTTCCTTCAAGGAGTCCGGGTTCATCTCGCTCCAGGGCAGAAACTCGATGAGCTTTTTCCCGCTTAGGACCTCGGCCCGGATGCGCTGCTCCAGGCGCGGCACCTCGCGCGGGGCCACAAGCGACGGCTTGCCCTGGTACAGGATCTCGCAGGTGGTGTTGTAGCCGCCCATGGTCACGGCTACGTCCGCGATGCCCAAAAGCTGCTCCATGCGGCGGTAGAAATGGTAGAATTTTATGCCGAGCCTGGCCGCCCGCCTGGCGATGAGCTCGCGCTCAGGACGCGGCATGAAGGGTCCGGAGATCATGATGGTTCTGAAGCCGGGCGAGCGCATGCGCTCCGCCATGGTCAGATAGGCGTCCATGAGGGGGTAGCCGTCCCCGCCGCCGCCCGTGGTCACCAGGACGAGCTTTTCCCCCGGCGCGATGCGCTCCTCCTTGCGGATGGAGGCCATGGCCTGCTTCTTGGGAATGACGCGCGGGATGTAGCCGGTGAAGACCATCTTCCGGCTGATTTCCGGCGGAATCTCGTATTCGGCGATGGGATCGTAGAAGTCCTTGTTTCCGTAGACCCAGATTTCGGAATAATACTGCTCCAGAACCTCATAGACCCCTTTTTCCCGCCAGTCGCGCCGGGTGCTCTCGGCGTCGTCCATGATGTCGCGCAGGCCGAGGATGGTCTGGGTCTTGGGCAGGCGGCGCTTGAGCCATTTGAGGGTGGGGATGACCTCGCGCTTTAAGCCCATGGGCGCCTTGTCCACGATGAAAAGATGGGGCTGGAAGGCCTTGGCCGTGGCGATGATGATGTTGCGCCGGATGTTCAGGGCGTGCTTGGCGTTGATCTTGATGGAAAGGGGCAGATACTCCTCGTTGGTGCGCTTGATCATGCCGGGAATGCGTACGAAATCCACGCCCTCGGGGGAGGAGAAGCGCCCGGCCAGGGGAGAGCCGGTCAGGATGAGGATGTTCACGCCCTTGCGCCGAAGGTGCGAGGCGATGGCCATGGAACGCCGGATGTGTCCCAGACCGTAGGTGTCGTGGGAATACATCAATATATTGAAGGTGGATTGTTGAGCCATGAAAGGAAGCGTTTCTCAGGGAACGTCGAGCCCTTGTTTGCGGTATTCGTTGAGCTTGTTGCGCAGGGTGCGCACGGAGATGCCGAGAAGCT
>CALGYO010000079.1 GCA_937934715.1 uncultured Desulfovibrionaceae bacterium
TGGACGCGGTTTTTGGCCACCACGGCCGGGCCGGGGTTGGTGCCCCAGCAGATGATGGCGTCCGGCGCCAGGCCTTTGATCTTGGTGAGCTGGGCGGTCATGTCGGTATCCTTGGGACCGTAGACCTCGTCGGCCACGAGCTCGAAGCCCTGGGCCGGGATGAGCTCCTTGAGCACCTCGCGTCCGGCCTGGCCGTAACCGTCGGACACGGTCAGGAGCGCGATCTTCTTATAGCCCTGGGACTTGGCGTGGGAGAGCAGGCGCAGGGCCGCGTGGCGGTCCGACGGGGCCACCTTGAATATCCAGGGGTCCACGGGCAGGACGATTTTCTCCGCCGAGGCGCAGGAAACGAGCGGGACCTTGGCGCCGGAGAAGAAATTCTTGACCGCCAGGGCGTTGCCCGAGGTGGTGGGCCCGAGCACGGCGGCGGCCTTGTCCTTGCGCAGGAGGCGCTGGGCGGCCAGCACGGCCTTGTTCACGTCGGTTTCGTCATCGAGAATGATGAGCTCCAGGGGACGGCCCAGGACGCCGCCTTTGGCGTTCACTTCCTCGGCGATCATTTCCATGGTGTTTTTTTCCGGTTCGCCAAGGGGCGAGGCCGGACCGGTCACGGAGAGCACGGCGCCGATCTTGACCGGTTCCCCACCGGCCACGGCCGAAACGGCGGAAACGACGAGAAAGCACATGATCAAAACCAGCGTCTTCAATTTCATCCCCTGCTCCTTGCGTTTAAACGGCGTGGATTTATGAGGGCCCCATCCCCGGCCGGTCTTCCGAACGCCTGTATTTCCGGGGCAATGGCCCCCACCGGCGAGCGTCGTCCCGATCCTGGGGAAACGTCATCGCGTATGACCGGAACCCGTCGCGCCGGGGCGGCCGTTCCGGATGCGGATCAAGCCGCTCTTGTTCTGGAAATAACCCAGCCCTTTATCCTAAAGGACGCGGCCTATCAAGGAGGAAGTCTCGGCGCCGCCTTGTCTTGTCAGAACCGGCCGGCTCGATTAGACAGGAACGTACGATTTTATGGACCGCCCATACCCAGCGCAAAGGAGCCGAACATGCCGCGCGCCATCCTGCCCCTCCTCGTCCTTCTCGCCGCCCTTGCGGCCTTTTCCTCGCCCGCCCTGGCCCAGGACGCCGCCAAGGACAAGCCCGCGCCCCTGGAACAGACCCCGGACAAGCCCGCCAAGGAGGACGCCAAGGTCTCGCTTTTGCCGCCGGTATCCGTCGAGCACAACGACGCGGACGTGGTGGGCGTGCGGCTGGCCTATCAGGTGAAGGAACTGGCGGGCCGTTCCTCGCTCATGCGGCTGTCCGCCAAGGACGAAAAAAAGATCGTGCTGCTTATCTCCACGGCCGAGGAATTCTCCGGACGACCGGCGGTCAGCTCGGTCTATTCGGCCATCTGGCTGTATTCGGCCAAGACCGGTTCGTTGCGCTATTATCTGACCTCCCAGACCGGCGTCGCGGACGCGGCCACGCTCAACCAGACCGTGGAAGCGATCATGGCCCAGACCAGCAAGGTCTGCGAAACCTATTCCTATCTTTTTCAATAAGGGCCCGGCGCCCAGCGCGCGGCCAAGCCGGACCGGCGGCCGCGCGCGCCTTGGAATTCCCCCGCCTTCACCATTCCCGTCTTGTCACTCCCGCGTTTGTCGGGCATAGAATAGCCGTATTCTCTTTTCTTCGCCCTTCTCGCGAAAGGAAGCGATATGACCGACCTCGACGGCTTGAGCAGGGAAGCTCTTCTTGATGAGATCTCCCGGCTGAAACGCCGCAACGCGGAGCTGGAACAGTCCGAGTCCGCGCGGCAATCCGCCGAGAACGCCCTGCGCGGCCGGGAAGCTCTGCTCAGGGCCATACTCGGAAACCTCCCCTTCGATTTCTGGGCCAGGGACAACGAGGGGCGGGTCATCATGCAAAGCGGCGTGAGCCTGGCCAATTGGGGCGATCTTCGGGACCAGCCTTTCGCGGCCAGGGACATCCCCGCCGAAACGCTTGCGATCTGGGCGAAGAACAACGCCCGGGTCATGGCCGGGGAGACCCTGCGCGAGGATCAGACCCTGACCCTGAGAAACGGCGCCGCGGCGACCTTCCACAGCATCCTCGCCCCCATCCGCCAGGACGGAGAGCCCCTGGGCATTCTCGGCGTGAACATCGATCTGCGCGAACGCATTGCGGCCGAAAACGCCCTGCGGAAATCCGAAGGCCGCTTTCGCGCCCTTTTCGAGGCCTCGCCCATCTCCTTGTGGGTGGAGGATCTGTCCCTGGCCGGCGCGCGGTTCGACGCATTGCGAGCCCGGGGCGTGACGGATTTCAGAGCGTTTTTCGACGAGCATCCCGGGGAACTGGCCCATTGTCTGGAGCTGACCAGGATCGTGGACGTGAACCAGAGCACCCTGCGGCTTTTCGGCGCGCGTTCCAAAGAGGAGCTTCTGTCCTCTTTGGACCGGATCGTGCCTGAAAGCGAATATCCAAGGATCAAAGAGGAATATCTGGCCCTGGCCCAGGGCGCAGGGACCTATTCCGGCGAAATCGTCAACGTGACCCTTTCCGGGGAACGGAAACAACTCGCCGTCCAGTTCTGCGTGGCCCCGGGATACGAGAAATCCCTGGAGCTCGTCATCGTCTCCCTCATGGATTTGACCGAGCGCGAGCGCGCCCAGGCCGCGCTTATGGAAAACGAACGGCGTTTCCGCAGTCTTTTCGACATGGTGGGTTCCGTGGCCGTACAGGGCTACGACAAAAACCGCAGGGTCATCTACTGGAACGCGGCCAGCGAAAAATTGTACGGCTATGCGGCGGAAGAAGCCATGGGCGGTCTTCTGGAGGAGCTTATCATCCCGCCCGCCTTTCGAGCCCAGGTGATCGAGGACGTCCGCCGCTGGGTCGAGAAAGGCGTTCCCATCCCCGCCGGGGAGCTCTCCCTCATGCGCAAGGACGGCGGCCTGGTCCCGGTCCTTTCCAGCCACGTCATGCAGATGAACGCCTCCGGCGAACCCGAAATGTTCTGCCTGGATATCGACCTGACGGAGCTCAAACGCTACGAGCGCGACCTCATCCGGGCCAAGAACCAGGCCGAGGCGGCCAATGTGGCCAAAAGCGAATTTCTGGCCACGATGAGCCACGAGGTGCGCACTCCCTTGAACGGGGTCATGGGCATGCTCCAGCTCCTGAAAACCACGGAACTTGACGATGAGCAGCGCGAGTATGTGGACATCAGTCTGGGCTCGAGCCGGACGCTGCTGCGGCTTTTAAGCGACATCCTGGACATCTCCCGCATCGAGGCCGGGGGAATCGCCTTCGAGGAGGCCCCGTTTTGCCCGGAGGAGGCGGCCCGGACCGTGGCCGCCGCCCTCTATAACGAGGCCCGGCAAAAATGACTCGACATCGAATGCGTAACGCATCCGGGCGCGCCTGAACTCGTTTTCGGCGACCCCCTGCGCATCCGGCAGATCCTGCTCAATCTGGCGGGGAACGCCGTGAAATTCACGGAAAAAGGCCGCGTCCGCATCGACATCTCCCGGCTTCCCCTGGGCGGTGGCGCGGGCGGGGTCCGCCTGCTCTTTTCCGTCTCGGACACGGGCATCGGCATCTCGAGCGAAGCCATGGGCCGGATATTTCTGAGTTTCACCCAGGAGGACGGCTCCATCGCCAGGAAATACGGCGGCGCGGGCCTGGGACTTTCCATCGTGAGCAGGCTTGCGCGCATGATGGGGGGGAGCCTGTGCGTGGACAGCGAGCCGGGCGCGGGCTCCACGTTTTATCTGTCCCTGCGCCTGGGGCTGCCGGACGAGGACGGCCAAAGCGCGTCGGCGCCCATCCCGCCGCCCGCGAAAAACGCTCCCCTGGGGCCGCGCATCCTGGTGGTGGAGGACGATCCGGTCAACAGGCTGGCCGCCTTGAGAATTCTCGAGAAATTGGGCTACGCGGTCCTGGGCGCGGCGGACGGCGCCCAGGCCCTGGCGCTGCTCGAAATAGAACGCTTCGACCTCATCCTCATGGACGTGCAGATGCCCGGCATGAACGGGCTGGAGGCGACCCGGCGCATCCGGGAATCAGGCAAGACCTACGCCGGCATGCCCATCGTGGCCATGACCGCCCACGCCATGAGCGGCGACAGGGAGCGCTTTCTTACGGGGGGCATGGACGCCTACGTCTCCAAACCCGTGGACATGAAGGCGCTGGCGGACGTACTGCGCGGTATTTTCGAGAAGCGCGCGAACAAGGAGGCAGGCTACCCGCGCAACAGCCGCTCCACATAGCCGGACATCTCCCCGGAGGGGATGCGCGCGACGGGCGTCAATTCCCAATCCTCGTAGCCGAGCCTGGCCAGGGCGCCCTGAAAGCGCTTGAAGAAATCCACGTCCTCGGGGGTGAAATAGCGTTTCCAGTTGCCCGCCCTGGCGCTTCGCCGGGTGTTTGACAAGGCTTCGCCCACATCGCGATCCTCGCTCACGGGGACCCCAAGGTAGCGGGCCAGCCCCCGCGTCTCGCCCGCGATGAATTCCTCGTAGCGCACGACGCAGTGGTCCGCCTTCAGGTTGAACAAAAACCGGGAATAGCCCTCGTCCAGCCCGCCCCAGCTCGAGAGGCTGCGCAGGAAATTGAGGCCGAAGAGCGCGTCCAATGTCCTGACCATGTCGAGAAAGGAAATCGCTCCCGGGGCGGCCTCTTTTTCGCGAAGGAAGTCCACCCACCGGGCGAGCCTGGCCGGGTCGTCCCCCCGCCGCTTGAGCCCCATGGCATAGTAGAGCAGGTAGCTTATGGCCTCGTCCCGGGGATCGCGCAGGGTGAAGACGCGCTTGTCGAAAACCATGGGCAGGGCCCCGGCGAGAACGGCCGAAAGCTCCTCCCGCCGTCCCCGCCACAGGTCGAACAGGGTTTTCACCACGATGCCCTCGCACGGGGCGGGCGCGCTGAAAAAAGCGAGGGCGGACGGCTCCAGGGCGTACCGCGTCCCCGCGGGCAGGGATTTCTGGATGACCTTGGAGATGACCGTGGTGCCGCTTTTGGGCTTGCCGACGACCAGGACGTTCATGCGGCGCCCCTCAGTACGCAGGGGCTAGGTCGCATCGCCCTGACTTTGCGCCGGGGGGCGCGGCTTTTGCTTCTCTTCGAGCAGCCGGCGCAGCTCCTCCATGAGCGCCCCCGACCAGTCCATGATCAGACTTTTGGCCTGAAAGGCGAAATAATCCCCCTGGTTGGCGAAGCCAAGAATGCGGGAGCCCGGGGTCAGCGGCGGGCCCTGGGGTCCGGCGCTTTCGTATTCCAGGGCCCCGTTTTCCGAGACGAACACCGCGTTTTGACGCATCATGTCCTGATATTTCTTGTCGATGCGGATTGTCACCACCACGAGGCTCCCGGCCGGGTCGCCGGCAAGCTCCCGCGAAACCGTCTTGCCGATGACCACCCCCTTGGCCCGGACCGCGTCCAGGGAGAGCATCGGATCCTTGTCGAAAACCACCTCGTACGCCGGGGAGGGGGAAAGCCATTCTCCCACCCGCTCGCACCCGGGGAGACAGAGGAGGACGAGACACAGGGCGAGCGCGGGAAGGCGCGGGGGAATGAGACGGAATTGGATCATATCCGCTCCTGCGGCGCGGCCGGACCGCGCCCGGGTCAGGGTTTTTGGCCCAGGATGGCCGCCGTGTCCGGGCCCAGGCCGACGCGCCGGATATCCGTGAATCCGGCCTCGGCCAGCCAGCCCCGGACCTCCTCCTCGGCGTACGTATCTCCCCGGCTCGTGTTGACCAGCATGTTCAGGGCGAAGATCGCGCCTTTTTTCGGGGAGGTCCGGTCCGGATCCATGATGAAATCGCGAATGATGACGAGCCCCCCGGGATTCAGGGCGTCGAAGGCCTTTTTCATGAGCCAGGCGTTTTCGCGGGGGCCGTTGATGTGGATGATGGAGGAGAAAAGCGCCGCGTCGAAGCCTTCCCCCAGGCCGTCGCGCATGTAGTCGCCCTCCACCGCGTCCACCCGGCCTTCGAGCCCTGCCCGGGCCGCGTTCTTGAGCGCGACGGGAACGGCCGTGGCCACGTCGAACACGGCGCAGGAAAGCTGCGGGTATTTCTTGGCCAGGGCGATGGAATAGGCGCCCGAACCGCCGCCCACGTCGAGCAGGCGCCGGGCGTTGGAAAGATCGATGGCCTCGGCCAGACGCGGGGCATGGGATTTCGAAACGGCGTGCATGGCCGAGAGAAAGGTTTCGGCCTGGGCCTCGTCCTGGGTCTCGAAACTGTGGGCGCTCACCGAGGCTCCCGTCACGACCGCGTCCGTAAGCCGGGCCCATTTGGCGTAAAGGCGGGACATGTGGCCAAGTTCGGCCATGTATTCCGGGGCGCCTTCCGTCAGATACCGCGCCGAGGCCGGGGCGTTGGCGTAGCGGCCGCCGGATTTTTCCGCCAGCCCCAGGGCGCACAGGGCGCATAAGAGCCTGTCCACGGCCCGGGCGTCGGCCCGAACCATGGACGCGGCCTCGCGGCTTGTGAGCGGTCCCTTGGACAAGGCGCTGAAAAGTTTGAGATCAAAGGCGGTAAGGAGAATGCGGCTGTCCTGGAAGGCCCTGGCCATCTCCCGGATGTCCCCCGCTTCGCGCGCCGGCGAATGCCCGCTCATGCGTCCTCCTTTGCGGGAACGGCCGTCCCCGCGTCAGCCGCGTATTTCCGGTACAACCCCCGGAACTGGCCGTATGTCAGCCCCAGCAACGTGGCGGCGGCGCGCTGGTTATGCCGGGCCCTGGTCATGGCTTGCCCGATCAGTTCCTTCTTTAGCCTGTCCACGGCCTCTTGAAAAGCGGGCGTCTTGGACGGGGCCGGGTCTTCCCGGTCAGCGCGCGAGGACAAGACCCCGGCCGGAATCCGTGACGGCGCGGGGGAATCGGGCCAGGCGTCCCGTCCGGGATGCGCCGTCTCGGGCGGGGGCGGATAGGGACTCACGAAGGGATCGAGGACGATCTCGCGGATGCGGCCGCCGCGGCTGCGAAATACGGCCCGCTCCACCACGTTCTTGAGTTCGCGCACGTTGCCGGGCCAGGCATGGGATTCCAGGCGGGCCATGGCTTCGGCGGTGAATTCCGGGGATTCGGGAAGTTCCAGCTCGGCGGCCATGCGTCCCGCGAAATGCCTGGCCAGAAAGGGGATGTCCCCATGCCGCTCGCGAAGGGGCGGGGCGAAGAGGACCTCGAAGGAGAGCCGGTCCAGGAGGTCGCGCCGGAATTTCCCCCTGGCGGCCAGCGCGGCCAGGTTGACGTTGGCCGCCGCGATGATCCGGACGTCCACGCTGACGGGATGCGAGGCGCCCAGGCGCTCGAAGGCGCCGTATTCCACCACGCGCAGGATTTTCTCCTGCACGGGCATGGGGATGTTGGCGGCCTCGTCCAGAAAGAGCGCCCCGCCGTCCGCGGCCTCGAAGCGTCCGGCCCGGGCGCGCTGGGCGCCGGTGAACGCCCCGGCCTCGTGGCCGAAAAGCTCGTCCTCCACCAGGGATTCGGCCATGGCGGCGCAGTTGACCGTGACCAGCGGCCGGTCCCAGCGTTTGGAGAGGTAGTGCAGGCGCAGGGCGGCCAGCTCCTTGCCGCAGCCGCGTTCGCCCAGGAGCAGGACGGGGCGGTCCACGGGGGCGGCGGCGGCCAGGCGTTCCTGGAAATCAAGGAAGGCGTCGGAGCGCCCGATGGCTTCCACGTGGCGGGCGCCGTGCGCCCGGCTCTCACCCGGTAATCCGTATTGATCGTTTTTCGCCATATAGTGGCTTAAATCTGCAAGAGGTGGCGAAAAGTCAAGCCCATCAAAATCCGCCAGGAGACAACCCCCTGAAATAATTGAGACGAACTCTTGGCGCCATTCCTGCTCTTTCCCCAGCGACCAACGCAACCCAAGGAGGTTCTTATGGGCATCTTCTCCCGCTTTCGCGATATCGTCAGCGCCAACATCAACGCCATGCTGGACAAGGCCGAGGACCCGGACAAGCTCATCCGGCTCATGATCCAGGAAATGGAGGAAACCCTCATCGAGCTCAAGGCCTCCTGCGCCAAGGCCATGGCCGACCACGCCGGGGCCGCCCGGGCGCTGGAAGCCGCCAGCGCCAAGGCCGCCATGTGGAACGACAAGGCCACCCTGGCCGTGAACAAGGGCCGTGAGGATCTGGCTCGCGAAGCCCTCATCGAGCGCAGACGCTTCGACGAAAAGGCCGAGGCCCTGCGCGAAGACCTGGCCGAATACGAGGGCGCGGTGGACGGTTGCCGCGAGGACATCGCCAAGCTCGAGGAAAAGCTCGTTTCCGCCAAGGAACGCCGCCGCTCCCTGACCCTGCGCCATCGCCGGGCCGGAGGCAGGCTGCGGGCGCGCGAGGAAATGCGCCGTGTACAATCCGAGGATACGTTGATACGTTTTGAACAGTTCGAGAACCGCATCGAGCGCCTGGAAGCCGAGGCCGAGCTGGCCGGTCCCTATGCGCGCGCCGGGCGGGGCGACAGCCTGGAGGATCGTTTCGCCGGTCTGGAAGCCGACGAGGAGATCGAGCGCGAGCTGGCCGCCCTCAAGGCCAAGGCCGCCGGAACCGACGAGATGCAAGACGCGACCCCCGCCGCGTCCGACCCGAAGGAATAACGCCCTAAGCCGCCGCCAGGGCGCGGCGCCGCAAGGAAATCGCAATGTTCGGATTCATGACCGCCGTCATCATCGCGGGCGCCGCCCTGATCGGGCTCACCATCCTGGGGACGATCTTCCTTCTGGGGTTCAAGATCGTCAAAGGCGGAGGCCCCCAGGGCATGGCGGCCACGAGCGAGGAGGCGAGGCTCGCCCAGGAGCTGTACCAGGGCCTGGAGCGCCTTGAGGAACGGGTGGAAAGCCTGGAGACCCTGCTCCTGGAGCGGGAGAGGAAAGGGCGATAATCCTATGAGACATTATCAGCAGCTTGATTGGAAGGGCCTCTACCGGGCCCGCGACGGCGTGGCCCTTGGCGTGTGCAAGGGGCTGGCCCGCTTTCTCGACGTCCCGGTCTTCTGGATCCGCCTGGGCGCGATCCTGTTGGCCGTATTCACCGGATTCTGGCCCGTGGTCGGGCTCTACCTTCTGGCGGGGTTCATCCTGAAGCCCGAGCCCGCCGTCACGCCGGGCAACGAGGCTGAACGGGAATTCTACAACTCCTACGCCTCCTCCCGGGAAGGCGGCCTGCGCCGGGTCAAACGCAAGTTCGACCGCCTGGAAAAGCGCATCCGCCGCATGGAGGATTCCGTGACCTCGCGGGAATACGACTGGGACCGGCGTTTCAAAAACGGCTCGGGCAGCTAAAGCGGAATCCTTGAACACAGAGGATGCTGTTTTTCAAGAAAACGCCAGGGATCAAAGATCGCATCCGCAACACGCGTGAGCGCTCATTTTGAGGACCAAGCGCCCCCTTCTCCCGTAAAGGCGCGGGAAGCGGGCGGCCAGACGCCCCAGAACGGCGCGTAAAATAAAACGGGGGAAGGCGCGTTCGCGTCTTCCCCCGTCGTTTTATCCAAAACGCGCCCCCTCAGGCGCGATCGCGCCGGGAGGCCCGCAAGGCGGCCCGTTTTCGCCGGTCCCGCACGAACGCCGCCAGACGCAGGACCGGTGCAAGCAGGGAGAGGACGGTCCGGACTTTGCGAACCAGCTCCCCGGCTGGACGGATGGCCCGGGCCGCCTCCTGAAGGTTCGCCTGAAGCCCCCCGCGCAAGGCATCCGCCTGCAGGACCAAAAGCTCGGCCCGCTCGTCGAGTTCCCGAAATCCAGCGTCTAGAGGCATTCCCGATCCTTTTTCAAGGCGTCGATGGTCCGTGAAAAGGGCCGGGCCTCTCGCATGCGCCGCCGCGCGCCCCGGAAGGCCGCGAAGCCCAGCAGCGCGTACAGACCCCCGAAGCCCAGAAAGCCCAGCCAGCGCCACCCTTCCGGCAAAGCATAGACCGCGCCGAGCGTCAAAAGGACCAGGGCCAGGGAGGCGAAGACGATCCCGGCCGCCGTCCAGATGGCCAGATCGGCGAAGCGAAGCCCCTCCTCCCGCGCCTCCAGGGAGGCGAGCTCCAGCCGGTTGCGGATGAGATCGACCGCTATGGCCGCCGCCCTGGCCAGGGTCTCCGGCAGGGCCAAAAGCCTGTCCATGGCGCTTTGCACGGCTTATTTCCTGCCGAGCAGAAGCCCGAGGATGAGGCCGACTCCGGCCGCGATGCCGAGGCTTTGCAGGGGTTTTTCGCGCACGTAGTCCCCGGCCTTGTCGAGCGACGCCGAAAGCCCTTCCTCGGCCTTGCCGATAAGCCCCTTGGCGCTTTCGATCCGTTCGGCCAGTTTCTGGCGGGCTTCCCGAGCCTTTTCCCCGGCCTCCTCGGTGGTGACTTCCAGCAAACGCCTGGCGTCGGCCGCCAGCGCCTCGAATTCCTCACGCAACCGTTCGACGCCTTCCTTTTGCGCTTCCACACGCTTCATGGCGGACTCCTTTTGTTAGCGTATCTTAAGATATAGTTCCCGCCCGCCCCATGGCAAGCGGGCATTTCCGCGACCTCCGCGTTTCGTCCGCCTTACCTGGAGGGGGCCAAGGGGACATCTCTCCAATTTCGCCCGCAAACGTATTCCCGACCCAGCAAAGCATAAACTTACTTGACTATTTATCAATATATATACATTTATTTACAGTCACCCAAACTGGAGGAACCATGGCCACGAACAAGAACTCTTTAATTAGCGTCCTGGCCTTGGTTATCTCCTTGTTTTCCTTTATATTCACCATATCATATAGCCAGTCGGAACAAAAACGTCTCGAATTGATCGATTTTAGGGACATCATTACCCAAATCGCCGCGCAGCAGGAAAAAAACATCGAATTGGCGCGCCACATCGCCGAGCTGGACCCCACCCGAGAGAACAATCCCGCAGTGCTTCAATACTATCAGGCTCTTGCCGTATCCAATAACAACAAGCTCCTCATTCTCGTGGAATCGGCTGAAAGGCTGCTTACATCCATTAAACGCGCGGTCACCCCGGTAGAGCTTTCCATTCTGGCGGTCGGCTACCAGAACTTGAATCACATGGAAAAAGCCGAAGGCCTTTATAAAACAGTGGCGGAAGGCCGCTATCCGCCCTACTACCGGGCCTCCGCCAGCGCCTCTCTCGGAAATCTCTACGCTCACATGGGACCGGCCTATAGGGCCAAGACGTTGGCGGCCTACGACGAGGCCATCAAGATTCTCACCGCTGATGAAAGCGGGCTTCTCTCCACCTATGCCGCAAACATCAAACAGGCCAGGGATGCCATAGAGCAAACGCCCTAGCCAGGAGGCGAAACAGTATGAAAAGACATCTGGCGCAAGCGGTCATGCTTCTGTTCCTGTGCTTTCCGTGCCAGGCTCTCCCCTTTCAATGCCCGTGCGGCATCCTCACCATCGACGTTCCAGATCCCAATCTCTTCGACTTCATGCGCATCAGTTACGATCAGTTCAACAATCCGCTTATCATTTACAACCCGATCCTCCTCCGCCAAGCTCCCCTCCTGCTTCAACAGTTCTTCTGGATGCATGAATGCGGCCATCACTGCAGGGGGCATCTGGCTATTCTTATGCAACAGGGTTCCCCCCTCTCCATGGCCTGGACAAACGTCAACCTCGAATTGGATGCGGATTGCTTCGCCGCAAGCAATGTCCCCCATGAATCAAGCCAGGCCGCATATGATTTCTTCCGCAAGCAGGGTCCGGTCAGCCCGCATCCCGCCTATCCCAACTACTGGCAACGATCGGATGTCATCGCCCAATGCGCGCAATGACCATCCTGCCAGCCGCTGATCATGGATCTTCCGGCGCATCATACAAACGGGGCGCCCGCGCATATCGCGCGGACGCCCCGTTTCCTGTCCGCTTCTTCGGTCGCGGTCCTATTCGCCGGATTCCTCATCCTCAAGAATCTCGGCGATGTGCCGGACCTTGAGCCTGCTTCCCATCCTGGCCGCGCCGCCGCGAAGCTGCAACACGCAGCCCGGGCAATCCGTCACCAGATAGTCCGCGCCCGTGGCTTC
>CALGYO010000080.1 GCA_937934715.1 uncultured Desulfovibrionaceae bacterium
GGCGACCACCGAGATCTACACTCTTTCCCTACACGACGCTCTTCCGATCTGTTTTATCCTGAACGGCCGTGGAGAGCGCTATGAACGCAGCATTTGAAAAAGCGTTGGCCTTTACCGGCAAATGGGAAGGCGATTTCACGAATGACCCCAGGGATCGGGGCGGGGCGACCAGGCACGGGGTTTCCTTGCGGTTTTTGAAGGGCGCTCCGGGAGAAGAGGGCGATATCGACGGGGATGGGGAAATCACTCTCAAGGACGTGCTCGGATTGACCAGGGATGAGGCCGCGGAACTCTTCAAACGGCATTTCTGGACGCCGCTTTCCCTGGACCAGGTTCCCGAAGCGCTGGCCATGGTTGTTTTCGACGCGGCCGTGAACATGGGCGTTTCGGCGAGCGCCGTCATGCTGCAACAGAGCCTGAACGCGCTTTTCCCGGACGAGCCCGCGCTCGCGACCGACGGGGTGGCCGGTCCCAGGACCCTGGCCCGCCTTGAAAAGGCGCTTGCGGCGCCGGACGGGGAAGAGCGCCTGATCCGGGAGACGCTCTCGCGGCGGGCGGCCATGTACCTTTCCCTGGGCCGCAAGGAACAATACGCCTGGGCTGTGGGAGGGTGGATGAACAGAACCAGGGATCTCTGGGACAAGACGGCCGGGACGCCATGTCCGTTCTAGGCGAGACGGGGAGTCCTGGCCGGGAGACCCTGGCCAGGGAGGCTGGACGGCGGGCCTTTCTCGAAGAGATGCGCGCCGTGGTGCGCGAGGAGCTGGACGCGCGCCCAAGCCGCTGCCTGTGCGGTCTGGACGAGGAGGAACGCAAGTTCGTGGGACGGCTCGCCGGACTGTGCCGGGAAATGGGCGTCGGGAACATGCGAGAGGATTTGCAGTTCGCCCAGGAGCTGCGGCGCGGGGTCGATCATGTCAAATTGACCGCGCTGACCGTGGTCGTGGGATCGATCCTCACGGCCCTGGGCGCGGGACTCGTTATGCTGTTCAAAACCAAGGTGGGCAACTGATGGGTGAAACGCGCTATAGCTTGAGCCGGATCATGGAGCTCAATCCGGCCCTGACCTTGTCCGACATCCTGGCCATCCTCGCCTGGAGCGGGCCCTCGACAAAGGAGCATTGATGGACGGGAAAAAACCACTTTCCGACAAGCAGCGGCGATTCGTCGAGGAATATCTCGTGGACTGCAACGCCACAAAGGCGGCCATCCGGGCAGGATACGGGTCCAAGGGCGCCCAGCGGGCCGGATACCGGCTGAAGAACATCCCGGAAATCCGCGCCGCCCTGGATGCGGCTTTCGCCGAACGCCGGGAACAGGCCGCCGTGGATCGGGGCATGATCGTGCGCGAGCTGTCCCGGATCGCCTTCGCCGACATCGCCGAGTTCGCGGGCTGGGACGGCCTGGGGCTGTCCTTCAAAAACGCCGGGGAGCTTTCCCGGGAGCAGACCGCCTGCGTGGCCGAGGTGGCCGAGACCGGAACCGGGGGAGCCAAACGGCTTCGCATCAAGTTGCACAGCAAGATCAAGGCCTTGGAGGCGCTGTGCCGCTTGCTCGGGCTCTATGAGGATCGCCAGGAGGGGCGCGGCGTCATCAACGTCATCTCGGAAGTTCCGGCGCCCGGATTGGACGACCCTTTGGAAACGGCGCCGGAGACGGAGCGCGGCGCGGGGTCCGGAGGCCATGCGGCTGGGGCGTCCTTCGCGTCAGGAGGCGCGTTTGGCGATTTGTCCGGCGTCGGGCCTGGGGCCGCCTCCCTGGGCTGAACGAAAGGCCGCCTTTCCGGCCAGGGGCGCATGAAAATGGCCCCGGCTCTCACGGCCGTATTGGCCGGGGAGGAGAGAGCCGGGGCGCGGGCAGGGGGTCATATGGGCGACGCGACGATGCGTCTCCCAAAATCCGTATTGAAAGGCGTCAGGCGGTCCGCCAGGGCTTGAGCGCAAGCCCCGTCCTGCGCCGGGAGCGGATGGAAAGGCCGCACGCGTCCGGCGGCCGCGTCAAGAGCGCGTCCAGGGAAAGCGGTTCCCCGCAACGCGGGCAGACCGTCCGGCCGTGCAGGGCGCCGTCCCACAGGGACAGAAAAAACACGCGATCCTCATCGAGCCGGACATTTCGCACGTATATCGTCTGTCCACAGCGGCAATGAGCGGCGTACATGGTCTGCTCCTTCAAAGGGACGCGGTTCGTCTCCGCTTTTTCCTCCGCGCATCCTTTCTGGCCGTCATGAGCGCGAACCTGCGAGAGCGGTTTGTCGCGTCGCCTTCAATCCCTCCCTTGCCTGAAGCGTACCAAAATTAAAGCGTAAGTATTTCAAGGTGGTTTGCGCAGGAGGTTGCTGGAATGCCGAAATGCCGGCGTGATGAGGACGAAACGCCTCTGAGAATGGAGAAAATTCACGAAATATCGTCGGCCATGGCCGCTCCCGGGGAGGAGGTCCGGCTCGGTTACCATCCACAGCCGGTCCAGGCCGCCTTGCACGCCTGTCCGGCCCAGGAAATTCTTTTCGGCGGAGCGGCCGGACCCGGAAAAAGCCATGCCCTGCGCTTCGAAGCCCTCCTGTGGTGTCTGCGCGCGCCGGGTTTGAAGGCCTATCTGTTCAGGCGGACCCGGGGGGAGCTGGAAAAAAACCACGTCGCGCCGTCCAGGGAACAGTTTCCCCCGGCCCTTGGCCGCTACCGGGCCGGACAGGGACGCTGGGAATTTCACAACGGGTCGAGCCTGTCGTTTTGCAGCTGCCAGCGCGACGCCGACGTCTACAAGTACCAGGGGGTGGAAATCCATCTGCTGCTTATCGACGAACTGACCGCGTTCAGCGAATTCCAGTACGATTATCTGCGGGGGCGGCTGCGCTGCTCCCTGGACATCCCCCCGCGCTGGCGGCGTTTTTTGCCGCGCATCGTCTGCGCCTCCAACCCTGGCGGAACGGGACACGGCTTCGTCAAGGCCAGATGGGTGGATTTCGGGCCGCCGTACGTGCGCAAAAAAGCTCCTGACGGCGAGGGCGGCATGGTCCGCTGCCATATTCCCGGCAAAGTGAAGGACAATCCCATCCTCCTTGCCCGGGATCCCGGCTACGTCAAACGGCTCATGGCCCTGCCCGAACCTTACCGCTCCGCCTATCTCGAAGGAGACTGGAACATCTTCATGGGACAGGCCTTTTCCTTTTCCTTCGCCAGACATGTGGTGAAGCCCCGGCCGGTCCCGGGAAACGCCCCCCTGTACATGACCTTCGACTGGGGCTACGGGGCGCCTTTTTCCGTGGGCTGGTGGTGGGTGGACGCGGACGGCAGGCTCTACCGCTTCGCCGAATGGTACGGCTGGAACGGCAAGCCCAACCAGGGACTGCGCATGACCGATCCGCTCATCGCCCAGGGCATCCGGGAGCGCGAGAAGCGTCTGGGCGTCGGCGAACGGTCCATCATCCGGCTGGCCGGGCCGGATTGCTTCAGCAAGAAGCCGGATTTTCGCGGGGGCGGACAGGGGCCGTCCACGGCCGAGGAATTCGCCCGGTTCGGCGTGCATCTGGCGCCCGGGGATCCCAGCCGCATCCTCAAGATCAGGCAGTTTCACGAACGGCTGCGCCTGCGCGGGGACGAGCCGCCCATGCTTCTGGTCTACGAGAACTGCGAACAGTTCATCCGGACCATTCCGCTTTTGCGGGCCGACAGGCGCAACGTGGAGGACATCGACGACAGCGGGGAGGACCATGTCTACGACGAGGCCTGCCACGCGTTCATGGCCAGGCCTCTGCGCCTGGAGGAACCTGTCTCGCCGCGAAACGGCGCGGCCAGGATCATCGAGGATATCATGCGGCCCGCGGACGAGGGAATGACGGACGAAATCTGAAACAGGAACCGGAGGAGCGCATGGCGGAATCGGGAGCGGCCTTTCTGGCCGCATGGACGGCGGGAGTCTGCCTCGCGGCGGCGTGCTTTTTACTGCTCGGCTGGAGACTCGGCCGGGAAAGCGCCGGCAAGGCCATGTTCGAACATGGCGCGCAGGACGGCGGGCGGGACCCCGAGGCGTTTGGCGAGGACGATCCCTGGGAGGCCGCCATGCCGGGCCCTGGGGATGATCCGGAAAAGGCCTCGTGCGGCTTTCCTTGAACCAGCGGGGGGAACCGGATGGGGCGGCGGGGCGCCGCCCCATGCCGCAAAAGCCCATTGCCGGACGCCGCGCGCAATGAAGAGGCCAGCCCCTCGCGGATGAAGCCGCGCGAGAGGCTGGCCTCTTTCGCGTCCGGCGCTCGAACCCTGAACGCCGCCTGAGCAATAAGGACGTTGTCTCCACGCTGAGGCGATCCGGGGCGGCCGGACCGTCCGGATCGCCGCCTGGCGTGCTCCGTCCAGACTGGATAGTTTTTATACGCATCCTTCGCCAACCCTGGCAAAACATCCCTCCTTGCTTTACGAATAGAGCGCAATACCCTGGAATTTCATCATAAGACAGTGTTTCCCCCTGTATGAAAAGTATCCATCGCAAGAGGGTATCCAGGCCGGGGCGTTCATATTCTACCCGGCGCGGCCTTGGCTTTTTTTTGGAAAATTGATCAATACCGTGAAATAATAAAGAAAAATGTTTTGGCACGGCCCATGCTTTAAGCCAAACGTCGCCTGAACCCAAAACCGGAGGTTCGAACATGCTGCGTACAGGCATTGTTTTGGGAATCGGCGCCTTGCTGCTTTTTGGCCTGACCGCTTGCGCCGGTCCCGGCTGGGGTCATGGCTGGGGTCATGGCTGGGGGGCCGGGTACGGCCGGGGCTACGCCATGAGCCAGGGCTACGGTCCCGCTCAAGGTCCCTGCGGGGCGTTTGACCAGGAACGGATTTCGTTTCGATAACCACATGTCATTTTGGAGGATACCATGAACTCGAAGACGTTGCGCATCGGTTTGTTCGCCGCGTTGGCCCTGACCCTTTCCGCCACGGCCGCGTTTGCCTGGGGCGGGGGATGCGGCGGCCGGGGATACGGCGCCGGGTACGGCCAGGGATACGGCGCGGGCGCCGGACAGGCGGCGACGCTTACCCCTGAGAAACAGGAAATCTACCAGAAGCTGGTCCAGGACTACGCGGCCAAAGTGGACAAGATCCGCGCCGACCTGGTGGCCAGGCAGTCCGAACTCGACGTGCTGAACGATTCGGCGAACCCGGATCAGGCCAAGATCGCCGCCCTGGCCAAGGACGTGGGCGAACTGCACGCCGCGCTCATCACCGAGCAAAGCGCCTTCAGGGCCAAGGTGGCCAAGGACGTGGGCCTGACCGCTGGCGGCTACGGCTGTCCCGGCTATGGCGGCGGCTACGGACGCGGCGCCGGACCCTCGAACTGCGCGGGGTACGCCGCCAACTGTCCGGGCTACGGCGCGGGCCGCGGCGCCGGGGGCTGCCCCAACGCGAACTAAGCCTCAAGGCAAAGCCAGGCCGGATGGCGCGAAGGCGGCGTCCGGTCTGGACAAGCAAGGAGAACCATCATGTGGCGTTGCGCTGATTTCCTTCCCTTTCACGGCTATTACGGCGCGGGCGGCCTGACGGGCCTTCTTGTCTGGGGACTGCTTGTCGCCGGGATCGCTTTTGCGATCCACCGGCTCTTCAGAGCGGCCCCGAAAAAGGACGCGGCCCGGGCCGACCGGGACGACGCCCTGGACATCCTCAAGCGCCGTCTGGCCGAAGGCAAGATTTCCCTCGAGGAATACGATCGCATGAAGTCGGTCATAACAGGCTGAACCCTGATGACATAGAAGGTCCGCATCACTCCCTCCTGAAATGGCGGCGGAACGCCCACCCGCCGCCATTTTTCTTTCGAGCCGGGACTTTCGTCCGCCGCCCGCATAAGGCATAAGGACCCATCGCGCGCGCAAAAGGAGCTTTCATGGTCAAGACCCCCGAACCCCGGCGGACCGCCCCAAAAGGCGCGACGGCCCCCGTCGTCGCCGTCATCGCCATCGTCAGTCTGTGTGTGGGATTTTACGCGGGCATGGTCTTTCAAAATAGCCGGGGCCCTGAAACCGCGGCCCAGGTCCCGGCCGGACAGGCTCCGGGCGATCAGGGCATGGCCGCCCAGATCGCTTCGGCCGAGGCCGAAACCCGGGCCCATCCCGAAGACCCTGCGGTCTGGACGCATCTCGGCAACCTCTATTTCGATTCGGATCAGCCCGAGAAATCCGTGACCGCCTATGAGAAATCCCTGGCCTTGCAGCCCGGAAACCCCAACGTGCTCACCGACCAGGGCGTCATGTTCCGCAAGATGGGCGCGTTCGATCAGGCGCTGGCCTGCTTCGACAAGGCCATCGCCGCCGACCCCGGACATATCATCGCCAATTACAATAAGAGCATCGTGCTCCTGCACGACAAAAACGACCTGCCCGGCGCCCTCGCCGCCCTGGAGACCCTGGCCGCGAAAAACCCCAAGGCCATCCTTCCGGGCGGGCAGAGCGTGGCCGAAGTCATCGAGGATCTGAAATCCGGCCCGAACGGCCAGGCCGGCCAGGGCGGTCAGGCCGGGCAGGGCGTCCCCGGAGGGCTTCCGGGACAGAACGGGGGGCCGGGATTTTTGCGCTAAGACGCGCCGAAAACGTCCTCTCGATCTCATTTTTATAAAGAAAACGCCGCCTTGCGCGGCGTTTTTTTCTTTTTCGTCTGCGGACGGGCTCCGGCTGGTCCGTGTCCGCTTTCCACGGTCTTATGGGAATTGCGGGAGGGACGGCGCGGCAAGTCCTGACAGGAACGCCGCCCGGTCCTCCCCAAGCATGCCCCACAAGGAGACCGCCCCATGATCCTTCGCTGCGAAATCTGCTTCGCCGATATCGGCCGCTTCGACCCGGGGCGCCTTGGCGCCCCCCTTGACGCCTCCATGTTCGAACCGCTTTCGCCGGGCTTTCCCAGGCCCTTTCCCGAGGGCGCCGGGCTGATGGAGCTTCTCTGTCCCTATTGCCGCAAGCGGGCCGTGGGCAATGACCGGACCGACCCCGAGCGGGTCCATCCCGGACGGCTGCTCACCCCGGACGGTCCCTTCGAGGCGGACCGCCGCCAAGCCGAACCCGCGGCCCAACCCCGCAAAAAAGGAGTCCGCGCCCATGGCTGAGATGCGCCCCTCCCGGGAACTCTTGCCCCCCGAAGACAGGCCGGACAAGGCGGGCCGCAAGGTCTTCGCCCTGCTCGAGGAGGCCTTGCGGGACAAGAACGCCCAGGGCCTGCACGAGAAATGGACCCGCAACTACAGGCTCGGACGCAACAAGTCCTGGAAAAGCCAGGCAACGCCCGGGTTTCCCCTGGCGAACGCCAATTTTCTGCACGCCCACCGGCAGCGCACGGTCAACGTCCTCACCGACAACCATCCGGCCTTCAACGTCACCATGGCCGGGGAGACCGAAAACGAGGAGGCCTGCCGGACCATCGAACGGCTGGCCAGGCACTGGTGGAACGAACAGGAACAGCAGGCCGTGTTCGAGCGTTCCGTCATAAACGGCGAAACCTACGGCGCGGCCATCGAAAAGGTCGTCTTCGACCCGGACATGGAATACGGCCTCGGCGACGTGCGCTCCATCGTGGTCGATCCCTTCCATTTCGCCGTCTATCCGACGGATTGCCTGGACGCGCAAGAGGCCGAGGCGGTGTTGCATTTCAGGCCCATGAGCCTGCGCGAGGCCGCCAGACGCTGGCCGGACAAGGCGGCTGAACTGCGAAGCGACGCCGCCGTCCTCGGCGAGCTGCACGACGCCAGAAAGGAACTGGCCGGAGGCGACGGTTCCTTAAGGGGCATGGCCGCCCGGTTCGGGGACGTGGTCCGATATTTGCGAAACGCCGCGCCCGGGAGCGGTCCCGCCGGGGACGCGCTTCTCGTCTGCGAGTGCTGGGCCAAGGATTACACGATGACCCAGGACGGGCCGAAATACCCGGGCTGCATCCGCCGGGTCACCGTGGCCAACGGCGGGCGGCTGGTCCTGGAGGACCGGGGCAATCCCTCCGTCAACCCGGAATTGTCCCTGGAAGAGGCGGCCAAGACCTACCTCTTCGACAGGTTCCCCTTCACCCTGGTCAACTCCATCACCGATCCCTCCAACATCTGGGGGGCTTCGGACTTCGAACAGCTGGAGAGCCTGCAACGGGAGATCAACAAATGCCTGTCCCAGCTCACCTACCACAAGGACCGCTGCGCCAGGCCCAAGATCGTCAATCCCAGGGATTCGGGCGTGCACAACCAGGCCTTCACCAATCGCCTGGGCGTCATCAACCCCACGTCCATGGCGGCGGCCCAGGGCATCCGCTATCTGGAATTCGCCAACAACAGCAAGGATATCGAAAGCGTGCTCGGCATCTACAAGGAGCTGTTTCACCAGATCGCGGGCGCCTACGACCTGGAACAGGCCAGGGATCAGGCGAATCCCGTCATCGGCCACCAGGCCATCTCCATGCTCCTGGAACAGGCCGCCACCATGATGCGGGGGAAAATTCGCAACTATTCCCGGCTGATCCGGGAGCGCGGCCGCATGTTCATCAGCCATGCCCAGAACTGGTACACGGAAAAACGCTGGATATCCTTTTCCGAGGACGGGCGAAGGAAAAGCCTGCCGGTGCTGGGCGAAGCACTGCGCGTTCCGGCGAGACTGGCCGTGGTCAGCGGCTCCACCATGCCGTCCTCCAAGGTCCAGCGGCGGGAAGAGGCCCTGGCTCTCTATGAGATGGGCGCCATCGACCGGCGCGAGCTTCTTGAAAAGCTCGACTGGCCGGGCTGGGCCGATCTGGCCGCGCGCATGGACGCGCAACATCCCGGGGAGGAATCGCGCCGTGCCTCTGTATGATTACCGCTGCTCCCGGTGCGGCAAGGGGTTCGAGGAGCTGGCCGGGGCCGATGGCCCCGATCCGGCTTGCCCGGATTGCGGCGGAAAGGCCGAACGGCTGATGGGGGCGGGGCTCGGCTTTCGTCAGGACGCGGACTGGATCGAAAGCGTCCTGGCCGTGGCGGACAAGAACAGTCCGGCGCCTCATGTGCGGGCTTTTTTCGCCAACCCGGGCAGGGGGACCTACCGGGCCTGGATGCGCGGGGAGGGGCTGCGTCCCCTGGAACCCGGGGAGGGGCGAGCCTCGGGGGCCGGGCCCGGTCCGGGCGAGCGGATCGGGCGGGAGGTCCTCATGCGCCACAAGGCGCGAAAGGGACTGCTCTGACGGGACGGGCTTCGTCCCGCGCGATGTCCACGATATCCTCCGCATTGAGGCGTGAACCAGGAAACAAGGGGCGACGCATGCGCTTTGCTCGAGCCATCGACGCGTACCATTGGTACAGGACCACCCGCTACCAGATCGACCACGCCCAAACCATGATCCGGGCCCTGCAAAAGGCCAGGGGCTTCGAAAAGGCCGTGGTGACCCTGGTGGACATCGAAAAATGTCTGGCGGGCCTTTCCAGGCGGGAAAAGCGCGCTTTGCGCGACAACGCCATCGATTTTCCCGAGGCCTGCGGCAAGCTCGAAGCCGCGCTTCGGGCCAAGGGGTATCTTGTGCGGTAGGCCCGGCCGGACGATGGGGAAGGCCTGGGCGCGGCCCGGAAGGCGAAAGTCTTCCGGGCTTTTTTTTCACGACAAACCAGCAAGAGGAGCCATGAACAACGAGGATTTGAGCCGCTTGAACGACCCGGACGGCGCGGGTGGCGGGATCGGGGACGAGGCGCCCGTGCAGGACCCGTCAACGGAAGAGGACGAGAAAAAGACGCGGGAAAGCCTGGCGGCCCTGGCCGGGGAGCATGCCGCCAGGATCGTGGAGGAACGGCTCGCCGCCTTTCGCGAGGAACTGGGCGTGAAAGAACGCGAAAGCCTGCTCGAACGGTTCGCCGCCGCCAATCCGGATTTCAAGGCCCTGGCCGAAAGCGGCGGGCTTGCGGCGCTCAAACGGGACAACCCCCTTCTGGACGACCTGGGCGCCTATTTCGCCCATCGTCTGGCCGAGGAGCGCGCGGGGTTCGAGGACAAGATCGGCCGGGCCGTGGCCGAGGCCGAGGAACGCATGCTCACGCGGCTGCGGGCCAAGCGTCTGGCCGCTTCCCTGGGGGACGGCCATGTCCCCAAGGAGGGCGATCCCCAGCCCGAATTGGCCGCGCCGGACAAGTTCGGCGGACTCAACGCCGTCATCGCCGCCAGGCTCTCCGCCCGCCGCGAAGCGGACGAACGGTAAAACCACAAGGAGAACCCCATGAGCTTGACCCTGAAAGACTTCGAAGGCGTCACCAACGACTATTTCATGGCCGCCGACGGCAAGGCCGTGGACATCTACTTCAACGGCTCCTTTCTGCTCGACGCCCTCATGAACCGCCAGATCGGCATCTTCGAGCGGCCCTCGGGCGGCGAGAAAATCCGCATCCCGCTCAACTACTCCGACGCGGAAGGCGGCTTTTTCACCAAGTCCGACGCCTTGTCCTCGGACGACCGGGCCAGCGTCAATTCCGCCTTTTTCAACTGGAAGCACGCCTACGGCAACGCCACCGTCTACCTGACCGACGAGATCGAGACCAGCGGCGACTACGCGGCCGTGCAGATCCTCACCCAGAAGATCGAAAACGCCCAGAAAACGTGCAGCAATTGGCTCGCCGCCACCATCTACTCGGCCGCCGGGGACGAGGCCCCCACCCTGACCGGGCTGCGCTCCCTGACCAGCCTCGACGCCGACCGGCCCTACGGCGGCATCGCCGAAAACGAACTCACCGCCTCCGACGGGGTCAAGCCCTGGCAGGGCAAGACCATCACGGACGCGGAGGAGATTTCGCTCGCGGTCCTGCAGAACCTGCGCTCCGCCGCCAAGGTCTCGGACGGACGCGGGGGCAAGCCCAACCTGGCCGTGACCACCGAGGAACTCTACAACAAGGTTTCCCGCATCCTCCAGGCCCAGCAGCGCTTCACCTCGGATTCCGAGATCGCCCAGGCCGGATTCACCCACCTGGTCTACGAGGGCATGGTCCTGGCCGCCGACGATTTCTGCCCGGCCGGTCACGTTTTCGCCCTCAACTCCAACTTCATCGGCTTCGCCATCCACCAGAACGGCTTCTTCGCCCGTCAGCC
>CALGYO010000081.1 GCA_937934715.1 uncultured Desulfovibrionaceae bacterium
GGCCCTGGTGGCCCGGGCCGCGCCCCAGATGAACGTGCTGTTCATCGGCTTTCCCTTGAAGGTGGGCGTGGGCTTTTTGTTCATGACCCTGGTGTTCACGGCTTTGGCGCGCTTCATCGGCGACTATATCGCCAATCTCGACCCCATGTACCAAACCGTGTTGCGGGCTTCCGGATCATGACGGACGCGCCGGGCGTCCAAGGACGGTAGACATGTCCCGGGAAGATCCGAGTAAAACAGAAAAAGCGACCCCAAAGCGACGAAGAAAAGCGCGCGAAAAGGGGTCGGTCCCACGAAGTCAGGAAGTCTCCAAGGTCGTCAGCCTGGTGGGAGGCGCCGTCATCCTCTATTTCATGATCGGTTCTCTCAACGCCGACATGCAGGAGGTCTTCGTCTGGTTCTTCCGCCGCGACTATACCATGGAACTCAACCAGTCCGCGGTCAACGCCATGTTCCTGCTCATGCTCGAACAGCTCGCCTTCATGCTCCTGCCCATCCTTCTCTTCCTGGCGGCGCTGGCCTACATCACCATCCGCATACAGGTGGGCGCGCTATGGACGCTCAAGGTCTTCAAGTTCGATTTTTCAAAAATGATCAACCCCATGAAGGGGATGCAGAAGCTTTTCATCAGCCCGCAGACCCTGTTCCGCCTGTTCAAGCAGATCGGCCAGGCGGCGGCCATCGGCTTTGCGCCCTATCTGTTGCTCAAAAATGAATTCAACAATTTCCTGCCGCTTTTCTACCAGTCCGCTGAAGGCTACGCCGTCTACATCCTTACGGCCGGTTTCAAGATGGTGCTCTACGCCATGGTTCCCATGCTGCTCATCGCCGCCGCCGATCTCTGGTACACCAGATGGAGCTACGAGGATCAGCTCAAAATGACCAAGGACGAGATCAAGGACGAGCGCAAGCAGGCCGAGGGCGATCCGGCGGTCAGGGCCAAACAGCGCCAGAAAATGATGCAGATGATGCAAAAGCGCATGATGGAATCCGTGCCCAAGGCCGACGTGATCATCACCAACCCCACCCATTACGCCTGCGCCCTGCAGTACAACCCCATGGTGGCCCCGGCGCCCGTCCTTTTGGCCAAGGGCGTCGACCACCTGGCCGAAAAAATCAAGGAGATCGCCAGAGAACACGACATTCCCATCCGGGAGAACAAACCCCTGGCACAGGCTTTGTATAAAAGCGTTGAGATCGGGGACATCATTCCCGAGGAACTGTACCAGGCGGTGGCCGGAATCCTCGCGCAGCTGAACAAATTCAAGCGCGGACCCCGCTAGCCTCGCGAAACCGGAAAGACGGAAGGTGTCAAAATCATGGCGATAAACGCGGCTCCCAAATTCGATTACGCGCGGTTCCGGAAACAAGGGGACATCCTGCTCGCGGCGGGCGTGGTCATCATCCTGTTCGTCATGCTCGTACCCATTCCGCCCCTTTTCATCGATCTGATGCTGACGCTCTCCATCTCCGTCAGCCTGGTGGTCCTGGTCACCTCCATGTTCATGAAGTCCCCGCTGGAATTCTCCATCTACCCGTCCCTGCTTCTGGTCACCACCATGATGCGCCTGTCCATGAACGTGGCCTCCACCCGGCTGATCCTCCTGCACGGCGACGAGGGAACGACCGCGGCGGGCAACGTCATCCGGGCTTTCGGCGAATTCGTGGTGGGCGGCAACTACGTCATCGGCATCGTCATTTTTTTGATTCTCTTCTCCCTGAACAAAAAGGTCATCGTGGCGGGCACCACGCGCATCGCGGAAGTGGCCGCGCGCTTCACCCTGGACGCCATGCCCGGCAAGCAGATGGCCATTGAGGCGGACCTCAACGCCGGACTCATCGACGAGCCCGAAGCCACCGCCAGACGCAACGCCATCCGCAAGGAAGCCGACTTCTACGGAGCCATGGACGGCGCGGGCAAGTTCGTCCAAGGCGACGTGACCGCCACCATCCTCATCACCGCCATCAACATCGTGGGCGGCTTTTTGATCGGCGTGGTCCAGAAAGGCATGCCCTGGCAGGACGCGGCCCAGACCTACACGCTCTTGACCATAGGCGACGGTCTGGTCTCCATCATCCCGTCCATCATCATCTCCACTTCCGCCGGCCTCATCGTCAGCCGGGCGGCCTCCGAGGCCGAAATGGGCGAGGAATTCCTGGCCCAGTTGACCAACCACCCCAGAGCGCTGCGCCTGGTGGGCGGCATTCTGCTGCTGTTCGCCATCGTGCCCGGCATGCCCACCCTGCCCTTCCTGATCCTGTCCATCCTGATGTTCGGCGTGGCCGCCGTCACCGCCAAGGAGAAGGAAAACCTCTCCGAGAACAAGAAAGAGGAAAAGAAGGTCAAGCCCGAACTGGAGACGCCGGAGGAAGTGCAGTCGCTGCTGCCCCTCGACCTGCTGGAACTGGAAGTGGGCTACGGACTCATCCCCCTGGTGGACGAGGAACAAAGCGGCAACCTCCTGGCCCGCATCCGCTCCATCCGGCGCCAGTTCGCCCTGGACATGGGCGTGGTCATCCCGTCCCTGCACCTGCGCGACAACCTCCAGCTCAAGCCCGGCCAGTATTCCGTGCTGATCAAGGGCAACGAGATCGCCTCGGCCGAGATCCTCATCGACCATTATCTGGCCATGGATCCGGGCGACGCCAAGCACCGCATCCAGGGCGTGGCCACCGTGGAACCGGCCTTCAACCTGCCGGCCCTGTGGATCCCCGAGGCGCAGAAGGAAGAGGCCATGCTGGCCGGCTACACCGTGGTCGACCCCTCCACGGTCATCGCCACCCACCTGACCGAGGTCTTCAAGCGCCATCTGCACGAGTTCCTGGACCGCCAGGAAACGCAGACCCTCCTGGACAACCTGTCCAAGCGCGCCCCCAAGGCCGTGGAGGAGCTGGTGCCGGGCATCATGAGCCTGGGCGGCGTGCAGAAGGTCCTGCAGAACCTGGTCAAGGAAGGCGTGTCCATCCGCGACATCCTGACCATCGTGGAAACCATGTCCGATTACGGCCGGGCCGTCTCCGATCCGGACCAGCTCACCGAATACGTGCGTTCGCGCATGGGCCGGACCATCGTGAAGCCCTATCTGACAAGCGACGGCGTCCTGCCCATCCTGAACCTCTCCCCGAGCGTGGAAGGCATCATCCAGGAAAGCGTGCGCCAGACCGACCGGGGCTCCTATCTGGCCATGGAACCGGGCATGGCCCAGAAAATCATCAAGGCCATCAACGCCGCCATGGAAAAAGCCATGGTCAGCGAAGGACAGCCCGTCCTCTTGACCTCCCCCATGGCCAGGCCCCATATGGCCCAACTGCTCGGCCGGTTCCTGCCGACCCTGCCGGTCATCTCCCAGGCTGAAATTCCCGGGGAGATCAAGCTGCAATCCTTAGCCAACGTGGGAATCGGCAATGCGGGTTAAGACCTTTCGCGGGAAAAGCATGGGCGAGGTCCTGGGCCTGGTCAAAGGAGAGATGGGTCCGGACGCCGTCATCCTGTCCAACCAGACCGTGTCGGACAACGGCGAGCAGGTCTGCGAGGTCATGGCCGCCCTGGACGCCCCGGCGCAGCCCAAACAGCAGGCCTCCACCCGCGTTCCCGGCAACGGGAACGGCTCCGGCCGGGGAGCCTCCTGCGCCGCCGGATTTTTGACGGCCGAACCCGGCGACTGGCGCCGGGAATGGCTGGAGATCAAGGATCACCTCGTCGCCCTGCTCAAGCCCAAGATGGAACTGGGCGTTCTCGAGCCGCGCCAGCGTCTGGCCATGGAATATCTGGAAAAGGAAGGCGTGGAAGCCTGCGTGCTGCTTTCCGTCTACCGGTCCATCAAGGAGCAGGGCGAAACCACGGTCCTGCCCGCCCTGTCCAGGCTCGTCGCCGTGCGCCCCCTTGATGCGGCCTCGTGGCCGCAGCCCATCCAGATCATGGCCGGTCCCCACGGCGCGGGCAAAACCACAGCTCTGTTGCGGGCCGCTCTGGCGCACAAGCGGGCGCATCCCCGCGCGCCGGTCCTGGTGGTCAACGCCGGCGGCGGACAGGGCCAGGGACGGCTGATCCTGCGCCACTACGCCGAGCTGTCCGGGCTTATCCACAAGGAGCTCCACGGCCCCGAGGACATCGAACCGCTGCTTATGAGCGCGGGCGCGCCCGGAGGAAACGGGCGCATTTTCGTGGACATGCCGGGCCTGAAACAGGGAGAGACCATGGGGGAGCGCCTGGCCGCCCTGGGATTGTCCGGCAGGGAGGACGCCGCCGCGCATCTGGTCCTCTCCCCGGTCTACGCCAAGGCCCAGCTCGACGCCTTTGTGGACAAATACCAAAGCGGGCTGGCGGGCAGCGTCATCTGGACGAAGCTCGATGAAGCCTGTAGTTTCGGCAACATCATCAATACGGCGCATTACGCCGGACTTCCGGTTTCCGCCCTGGCTTACGGGCCGGGTCTTAAAAACAGCATGGTCAAGGCGTCGGCCAACGCCCTGTGGAAGCTCATCTTCAAGCGCGAAACGCCCGGCCTGGACCGGGACGACGCCCGGGTGATGGAATAAACGGCCGGCAAACGCCTTGCGCAACAGGAGACAAGAGCGTGATGGGCAAAGACGATCTTCCCTTGGTCATATCCGTATCGTCCGGCAAGGGCGGCGTCGGAAAGACCGGCATATCCGTCAATCTGGCCTATTGCCTGAGCGCCATGGGCAAGAAGGTGGTCATTCTGGACGCGGACCTGGGGCTGGCCAACGTGGACGTTCTTCTGGGCGTCGCTCCGAAGCTCAACCTGTTCCACCTGTTTCACGAAGGCATGGATCTGCGGCGCATTCTCTATGAAACGCCCTACGGCTTTTCCATTCTTCCGGCCTCCTCGGGGGTCAGCGACATGCTGTCCCTGTCCACGGGGCAAAAGCTCGACCTGCTCGAAGCCATGGACTACCTTGAAGGACGGATCAATTACCTCATCGTGGACACCGGAGCGGGCATCAACGACAACGTGCTCTACTTCAATCTCGCGGCCCGGGAACGGCTTTTGGTTTTGACAACCGAGCCCACTTCGCTTACCGACGCCTATGCGTTGATCAAGGTCATGTTGCTCAACCATGATGTGAACAGATTCAGGGTTTTGGTGAACATGGCCCCGAGCGCCAAAGCCGCCAAGGCGGTCTATGAAAAGCTCTACATGGCCTGCGATCATTTTTTAAGCGGCGTATCCCTTGATTTCGTAGGCTATATCCCGCACGATCCTTTGGTGAAAAAGGCGGTTATCAACCAAAAGCCTTTTTGCCACTATGCGCCCGAGGCCCCGGCCAGCCGCAAGCTCGCTGAAATCGCCAAACAGATAACCACCTGGGAAGTCCCGGCCAAACTCGATGGAAACATCAAGTTTTTTTGGAAAAAACTCCTCTTCCAAGAGCAGTCCGTGGCTTAGCTTCGAGGCGGGGGCCAGGACCTGGCAGGATTTCAGCCAGGCCGATCGCCAGGAGATCGTCCGGCACTACTCCCCCAAGATCAAGCTCCTGGCGCTGCGGCTCAAGGTGAAGCTGCCGCCCAGCGTGGAACTTGGCGAGCTTCTGAGCGCCGGAGCCCTGGGGTTGATGGAGGCGCTCGGCCGCTACAAGCCGGAATTGGGCATCAAGTTCGAGACCTACGCCGAATCGCGCATCAAGGGCGCCAT
>CALGYO010000082.1 GCA_937934715.1 uncultured Desulfovibrionaceae bacterium
TCGGCCGTCGCGAAAATGTGACGCGAAGCGGGCACGCTGCCCCGCAAATGGCCCGAAGTTCTTCAAGGCTGTCTTTTCATACGATTGCGCGTAGTCTAGGCCCCAAGCCGTCCCTTCCCGCGCCAACAGTCCAAGGAGCTTTCGCATGCCGGACGAACGCCCTCCCTTCTGGTCCCTGACCGCGAGCCAGGCTTTCGAGCGCTTGCGCGCCGATCCCTCGGGCCTTTCCGCCGAACAGGCCGCCGAACGCCTGTCCCGCTTCGGCCCCAATTCCCTTTCCGCCCGCCAGGAACAGACCGCATTGCGCCTTTTCCTGGAGCAGTTCAAAAGCCCCATCATCCTGCTGCTCCTGGGCGCCGCGATCCTGTCCTTCGCCCTGGGCGACCCCACGGACTGCCTCATCATCACGGCCATCGTGCTCGTAAGCGGCTGCCTGGGCTTCTGGCAGGAGCGCGGCGCGGCCGGGGCGGTGGAAAAGCTCCTGGAAATGGTGGAGACGCGCTGCGACGTGTTGCGCGGGGGGCTCAAGACGAGCGTTCCCCTGGACGAGGTGGTTCCCGGCGACGTGGTTCTTCTCTCGGCGGGCAGGGCCATTCCCGGGGACTGTCTGCTGGTGGACGCGCGCGATCTTTTCGTGAACGAGGCGGCGCTTACGGGCGAGAGCTACCCAGTGGAAAAGCGGCCTGGCCCCCTGCCCGCCGGCGCCCCCCTGGCCAGGCGGGTCAACAGCCTGTTCATGGGCGCCCACGTGGTCAGCGGCACGGGCGCCGCCCTGGTCATGGAAACCGGCCGCCGCACGGTCTTCGGCCAGATCTCCGACCGGCTGCGCCTGCGCCCGGCCGAGACCGAATTCGAGCGGGGCATCCGCCGCTTCGGCTACCTGCTCATGGAAGCCACCATGGTCCTGGTGGTGATCATCTTCGCCCTCAACGTGGTCTTCCACAAACCGGTGCTCGATTCCTTCCTCTTTTCCCTGGCCCTGGCCGTGGGGCTCACCCCCCAGCTTCTGCCCGCCATCATCTCCATCAACCTGTCCCACGGCGCAAGACGCATGGCCAGGGAGAAGGTCATCGTCAAGCGCCTGGCCTCCATAGAGAATTTCGGCTCCATGGACGTGTTGTGCTCGGACAAGACCGGCACGCTCACGGACGGCGAAGCCCGTCTCGGCGGGGCCTACGATCCCCTGGGCCAGGAGTCCCGGGAGGTTCTTGCGGCGGCGGCCATCAATTCCACCCTGGAAAGCGGCTTCGCCAGCCCCATCGACGAGGCCGTGAAAAAAGCGGCGGACGCTGCGGACATGGACGTCTCGGACTGGGTGAAGGCGGACGAAATCCCCTACGATTTCCTGCGCAAACGCCTGTCCGTGCTGGCGCGGCGGGAAGGCGCATGGCGCATGGTCTCCAAGGGCGCCCTGGACAAGATTCTGGACGTCTGCGCCACCGCCCGGCTTTCAGATGGAACGGTCGTTCCTCTCGACGAGGCGCGGGAGAAGGTCATGGAGCGCTTTGAGAGCTTGAGCGAAGAGGGCTTTCGGGTTCTCGGCGTGGCCGAACGGGAGCTGCCGCCGGATTCGGTTCTCGCCAGGGACGATGAGCGGGACATGGTCTTCACCGGCTTTCTGACCTTCTGGGACCCGCCCAAGAAAGGGGCGGCCGAGGCCATCGCCGCGCTTTGCGGCCTGGGGGTGGAGCTCAAGATCATCACCGGCGACAACCGGCTGATCGCGGCCAAGGTGGCCCGGGAGGTGGGGCTGCCCGGGGACGCCCTGCTGACCGGCCCCGAGATCGCGGCCATGCGCGACGAGGCGCTCATCAACAGGGTCCGCAAGGCCCGCATCTTCGCGGAGGTGGAGCCCAACCAGAAGGAGGACGTGATCCTGGCGCTCAAGCAGGCCGGGCATGTGGTCGGCTTCATGGGCGACGGGGTGAACGACGCTTCGGCCATCCGGGCGGCGGACGTGGGGCTTTCCGTGGACGGGGCGGTGGACGCGGCCAAGCGCGCGGCGGACATCGTGCTTCTGGAAAAGGACCTGGGGGTTCTGGAGCGCGGGGTGATGGCCGGACGCAAGACCTTTTCCAACACCCTGAAATACGTGTTCATGGCCACCAGCGCCAATTTCGGCAACATGTTCTCCATGGCCGGGGCCTCGCTTTTTCTGCCTTTTCTGCCCATGCTGCCCAAGCAGATTCTCTTGACCAACCTCTTGACGGACATGCCCGAGATGGCCATCGCGGCGGACCGGGTGGATGACGAGGCGGTCATGAAGCCGCGCAGGTGGGACATCGGCTTCATCAAGCGCTTCATGCTGGTATTCGGGATCTTGAGTTCGGTCTTCGACTATCTGACCTTCGGAGCGCTCATGTTCGTCCTGAACGCGAGCCCGGCCGCATTCCGCACGGGCTGGTTTCTGGAGTCCGTGGTTTCGGCCACGCTCATCGTGCTGGTCATCCGCACGAGGCGGCCGTTCACGAAGAGCCTGCCGGGCCTGGCGCTCGTGGGGGCGACCATCGCGGTCATCGCCCTGGTCCACTGGCTGCCCTGGTCGCCGCTTGCGCCGCTTTTCGGCTTCGAGCCTCTTCGCGGCGAGTTTTTGGCCATCATGTGGCTGATCGTGGGATTGTACGTGGCGTCGGCGGAATACGCCAAGCGGCTCTTCTACCGCCGCCTGGCCGAGCCCTGGGCGAAAAGGGACCACGCCCGCGAGCGCAGGCGCAGGGGGGGATTTTTGCTGAGGTGGTAAGACGCCTCAGCGCTTCTTGCGCTTGGCTTTTTGGGCGGCCACGTAGGCTTCCAGGCCGTATTTGCCGATCTTGTAGCCCATCTGGCGGGGGGTGATGCCGAGTTCGCGGGCGGCCCGGTGCTGGATCCAGTCGTTGCGCGAAAGCGCCCCCAGAAGCTCGTTCTTCTCGATGTCGCGCAGGGACGGACTCCCCGGCATGACCGGCAGCCTGCTCTCCATAACCGCCTCGCCCTCGCGGTCCTCCCGGTCCTGGCGCTCCGGCTCCGGCAGATGCGGCCGGATAAGCCGCTCGCCGATCTCGTCCGCGTCGGCCATGATCACCAGCCGCTCCACGAGATTCTCCATCTCGCGCACGTTGCCGGGCCAGTGGTGGCTCTTTAACAGATGTAGCGCGTCCGGCGTGAAATGCAGGTCCCGGCCGTATTCCTTGGAGACCTTGCGCAGAAAATGCAAAAGCAGGATCTCGACGTCCTCGGGCCGGTCGCGCAATGGCGGGGTCTGGATGGGAAAAACATTGATGCGGTAATACAGGTCCGCCCGGAACTTGCCCTCGTCGCACAGGACCGCCAGATCCTTGTTGGTGGCGGCCAGGATGCGCACGTCCACCTTGATGGTCCGGTTGCCGCCCAGGCGTTCGAACTCCTTTTCCTGCAAGACCCGCAAAAGCTTGGCCTGGATGCCCAGCGACAGCTCGCCGATCTCGTCCAGGAAGATGGCCCCCCGGTCGGCCTCCTCGAATTTGCCCGGCTTCGACCCCACCGCGCCCGTGAACGCCCCCTTCTCGTAGCCGAACAGCTCGGATTCAAGCAGGTTTTCCGGAATGGCGGCGCAGTTGACCTTGATGAAGGGAAACCGCTTGCGGTCCGAGAGTTCGTGGATGATCCGGCCAATGAGCGTCTTGCCCGTGCCGGATTCGCCCAGAAGCAGCACCGTGGCCTTGGTGGGCGCCACCTTCTCGATCTGGCGCTGAACCTCCTGCATGGCCGGGCTCTTGCCCACGATGTAGTTGCCGTCCGTCTCCTTGGAGATGCGGTACTTGAGCGAGGCGTTTTCCCGGCGCAGGTCCTGGTAGCGTTCGCTTAAGCTTATGAACTGGGCGATGAGCGCGGCCACCACCCGTAGAAACTCCAGGTCCTCCTCGAAGGAGACGTCGTCCTCGAAAAGCCGGTCCACGTTGAGCACGCCCAGGGGACCGTTCGGCGAAAGGATGGGCACGCCCACGAAAGTGATGCGGTTTTTCTCGATGCGCCGGGCCCCGGTGCGGTCGAGGAAAAGGGGCTCCGTGCGGATGTCCGGGATGACGTAGGCCTGGGCGGTCTCGAAGATCTTGCCCGTGACCCCCTCGCCCAGGCGGTAGACCCCGCGCTGCTTCTCGTCCTGGGTCAGGCCGTGGGAGGCCAGAATGGACAGGCGCTTGGCGTCGCGGTCGTAGATGGTCACCGTGGCCCGCTTCATGCTGAGGGTCTCGGAGAGGATGCGCAAGGCTTCGTTGAGGCAGTCCTCCAGGTCAAAGGCCTTGGAGATGACGCCGCTAATGTCCGAAAGGACCTTCAGTTTCAGGGCGCAGGTTTCAGCGGGCATGGTTCCTGATCGCGAGGTTAGGGCGTTGACGGAAATGGAGACGGCGGCGCGGACGACCGGCGGGCGGACGGCCGGGACCGCCGCACGCCCGGGGTTCATCCCGGACGTCCTGCAAAGCGTAGGAAAGGGAACAGGTTTTGTAAACTACAAAATGGTAGGTTTTACAAAAATGAAAACAAATTCCGGGAAACAACCGCTTTTCGAGAAAAACGGCCCCCTTGGGAGCGCCCCGGCCACAGGGGAGGCCGGGGCTAGGTCCCGGGGATACGAGCCTATTCGAAGCGCTTGGCCGAAACGATGGTCACCGTGTCCACGGGCAGCTCGAGAAAGCCGTCCCGCTCCTTGACCACCTTCCAGTTGATCTTCTTGACCACGTCCATGCCCTCGACCGCCTGGCCGAACACGGCGTAGCCGAAGTCCTCGTCCGTCTCGCCGTAATGATCCAGGTCCGGGTTGTCGGCGGCGTTGATGTAGAACTCGTCCGTGGCCGAATCCTTTTCCGGCGCCCTGGCCATGGCCACGGAGCCCTTCACGTTCTTGAGGCCGTTTTTGGCCTCGTTGACCACGGGCTCGCCCGTGGGCTTTTTGACCAGATCGCGGCCGTAACCGCCGCCCTGGATGACGAAATCGCGGACCACCCGGTGGAAGATGGTCCCGTCGTAATGCCCGGCGTCCACGTAGCGCAGGAAATTCTCCACGCTTTTCGGGGCTTTTTCGGGAAAAAGTTCAAGCAGGATATCGCCGAGGCTGGTTTCCAAAAGCACGTACGGATTGTCCATAATCTCTCCCGGATGGAAAATTCACGGCCGTTTTCACGCCCGCGCCCGGCGGTTGTACCGGAAAACGCCCGCGCGGTCATCGCCGGGATGCGTGGAAATTTCCCGGGCCGCCTGACGAAAACGGGCTGGGGAAGCCGTCTCACGGCCATGGGACGCGGAAACGGACGCGCGCATATTGGAGGAACCAGCTTGGGAATACGAAACGAGGCGAAGACGTCTCATGGTCCGGAACCGTGTTTGCGCGGCCGGGAGCGTCGCAATGAATGGGCGCCGCTCCCGGCCGCGCAAACACGGTTCAGGACCAGGGGCGCCCGTCTGGCTGGGGCGAGTCCAAAGACGCCGCCTCGCTTGCGGCTTGTTGAAAAAGATAACGAACGCGTTCGCAGGGCCGGGGACGGGGTCGAACCGGGCGGCGGGGGCGCCCATTCATTGCGACGCCGACGCCCGGTTCAACCTCGCCCCCGGACATGGGACGCGAAAACGGACGCGGGCGGCGTTACCGGCCGCGTCCCGCGCTTTCGAGATTCTCCCGGCGGATGTTCATGATGAGCGCGAAGGCGATGGCGCCGTAGGCCACGAAGCTGCGGAAATACTCGCCCAGCGCCGCGTTGGAGAAAAGGTTCTGCCCGGCCTGGGGGGAGACGATGAACAGGCCGTGGAAAAGAAGCACCCCGAGAAGGGCGTGGCGGACCTTGGCCGTGTAGATGGTCGCCCCGCCCGCCAGAAGCGAGGCGCAGGCGAACACGTCGGAATTGAGATGCGCCGTGTACACGTTCAGCATGCCGATGTTCTGCGCGTAGATGACCTGCCCCAGACAGGCCAGCATGGTGGACAGAATCATGGCCTTTATGCGCACGGCGTCCACGTCGATGCCGGACAGCCTGGCCTTGCGCCCGCTTTCGGCCACGGCCCGGAAATGCCGCCCCAACCTCGAATGCAGAACCAGCCACACGGCGCACGCCACGGCCAGAACGGCCAGTATCATGAAGACCGGCAGCTCCACGCCGCATATATCGACCACCCACAGCCGGTCCACGATATTGCGAAAGGGCGCCAGATCGATCATGTTGCGCACCCCCACGCCCCGCGACAGCATCATGTCCCGGTTGTGCGGCGTGATCACGGTCCCGTAGCCCGTCATGAAGACCAATTGGTAGACGCTGGTGGCCACGAAGCCGATGATGATGGAGGCTATCATCTCCTTGCCCTTGACCCGGTTCATGCAAAGCCCGATGAGCCAGCCCGTGAGGATGGACAGCGGCAGCCCCACGGCCAGGATGAGCGCAAGCCCGGCCGGGCCCGAGACCTGGTAGTCCACGGCCATGACCAGCCCGCACTGGGCGCACATGGACCCCACCACCATGGCGAAATTGAGTCCCATGCCAGCGGCCACCGGGATGACCAGGCTCAGGGTCAGCACGCCGTCGCGGATGAAGCGCGTCACGATCTCGCCCGCCACGAAGGACGCGCCCATCCTGGAGTAATAGGTTCCAAGCAGGCACAGGACCAAAAAAACGGCCGGAACGAGGTTACGCCGCATGCTTCCTCCGGCGCGTCCCCTCGTAGATGAGGGCGTACAGAATGATGCCGTTGGACACGAGCATGCGTATGATCTCCGCCGCCTCCGGGACCATGAGCCCGTTGGCCACAGGCCCCGAGAGCACGTAGGTGGTCTGGAAGAGATAGGTCCCGAGGACCACGTGGCGCACCAGCGCCCGCCCGCCCAGGCAACCCCCCGCCAGCACCGCCGAGGCCGCCGGAAAGGCCATCATGAGCGGCGCGTCGTAGAGTTCGATGAAGCCGTAGCTCTGGGCGTAGACGCAGATGCCCACGGCGCCTATCACGGTGGACAGGATCACGCCCAATAGGCGCATGCGCTCCACCCTGATCCCGGCCATGCGGGCGAAGGGCTCGCTTTCCCCGGTGGCGATCATGGCCCGGCCGAGACTGGTTCTGAAAAAGAGATAGACCCCAAGGCACAGGAGTCCGAAAAAGACGAGCAGCCCGGTGGGAACGGTCACGCCGAACAGGGTGAACGAGCCCAGGGAATTGAGGACGCCCGCGAAATAGCCCCGCAGGCCGATGGCGGGCCGCATGCCCTTGCCGCCGATGGGCCAGAGCATGGCCGGATTGGAAAAGGGCGCCGTGGCCCAGAAAAAATTCATGATGGAGATGAAGGAGAAGCCCACGAAGGCGGCCGCGATCTCCTCGCGCCCCTTGACCCGGTTGAGAATCCGCCCGTAAAGCCAGCCCAGGACCACGCCCGCGACGCAGGCGAAGAAGATCGCCGCGAAAAAACCGGGCAGGCCCCGCAGCCTGCAATTCACCGCCAGGCACATGCCCAGAAGACCGGCGGAAATGGCCACGGGCAGGCCGAAATTGAGCCCCGCCCCCACATTGAGCATGGGAACCAGCGACAGGGCCAGAACCCCGTTCATGCCGAGCCGGACCAGGGAATCCCCCAGCATAAGCCCCACCGGGGAATCCAGCCGCAGGGCCGCTCCGGCCAGAAGAACCAGGAAGGCGATGATGAAAAGCTGGGGGATGTGTGCGTCCAGCCGCAGGCCCCGCGCGTCGAACCTCATGCGGCCGCCTTTTCGATGATCCGGGCGAAGCCCAGGGCGAAATCGCGCTCGGACAGGCCGCTTTGGAGGGTTCCGGCCAGACGGCCCTGGTGGGCGGCCAGGGTCCTGTCGCACACCCGCGACAACTCCTCCAGCTCGCTTGAGGCCATGACCACGCTGGTCCCCCGCTCCTCGTTGATGGACAACAAAAGAGCGAGAATGCGCTCCTTGGCCGCGATGTCCACCCCCCGGGTGGGTTCGCAGGCGAACAGCACGCGGGGACTCAGGGCCATGGCCCTGGCGATGGCCACCTTCTGCTGGTTGCCGCCCGAGAGCTGGTCCACCCGCTGGCGCGGTCCGGCGCATTTGATGCCGAGCCGCTCGATCAGCCCCTCGGCGAACGCCTCGCATTCCCGGCGGCGCAAAAAGGACAGCCCGGCGCCGGGAAAACGGCGCAGAAACCGGCCCGTGTTCCAGGCGGCGGGCAACACCATGTTCTCCACCACGCTGTGCCCGGGCAATAAGCCCATGGTCCGCCGGTCCTCGGGCAAAAGGCAGGCCCCCCGGCGCAGCATCTCATGGGGCCGCCCGGCCGGAACCGGTTCGCCGAAAAGGCGCAGCTCGCCGCGAACGGGACAAAGGCCCATGGCCCCCTTGGCCAGGGCCAGCTTGCCGTGGCCGGACAACCCGGCCAGCCCCACGATCTCCCCGCGCCCCACCCGCAGATTGACCCCCGTGAGCCGCTCACCCGGGGCATCCGCCTCGAAATCGGCGAATTCCAAGGCCGGTTCCGCGTTTTCGGACGCGAAGCCCGTCTTTCGGCGGATTCTGGAATAACCCTTCCCGGCCATGACCCCGGCCAGATCCTCCGGGGAGCAACCGCCAGAAAAGCGCGCGGCCACCTCCCCGTCGCGCAGCGCCGTGACCGCGTCGCACAGGGCGGCCATCTCGTCCAGGCGGTGGGATACGTACACCACCATGACCCCGGCCCGGGCGAATTCCCGCAAGACCTCCAGGAGCCGCCGCGCGTCCCCCTCGCTCAGGGCGGCCGTGGGCTCATCCAGAAGCAGCAGGCGCAGATCGGTCTTGTCGATTTCCCGGGCGATCTCCACGAACTGGCGCGCGCCCAGGGACAGTCCGGCGGCCGGGACGTCCGGGTCGATGGAAAGCCCCAGCCTGGTCAGGGCGCGGCGGGCCCGGGCCCGGTCGTCCTTGGGGCGCTCCAGGCAAAAATCGCGGCCCACGAGCCGCTTAGCCAGGGGATGGCCGCTTTCCCGGGTGAGCGTGATGTTTTCGGCCACGGTCAGGCCGTTGAACAGCGAAAGCTCCTGGTGGATCATGCCCACGCCCCGGGCCATGGCCTCTTTGGGCGAGCGCGGGGCGTAGGGGCGGCCGTCCAGGGTGATCTCCCCCTCGAAGCCCCCCTTGATCGCGCCGAAAAGGATGTTGAGCAGGGTGGTCTTGCCCGAGCCGTTGAGCCCGGCCAGCCCGTGGATCTCCCCCGGGCGCACGCAAAGACTCGCCCCGGCCAGGGCCTTGTGGGCGCCGTAGCGCTTTACGAGATCGTTTATGCGCAGCATGGCGAACCGGGGCGAAGGCGCGCGCCTTCGCCCCCATGAACCGTTTTTCCAAACGGCCTAGTAGTAGATGGAATCCATGATGATCAGATAATAGTTGTCGATTTCCGGCTTCATCTTGGCGAAGGCCACGTCCGCGCCCGCCACCTTCTTGGCGATGGGCTTCAGGCTTTCGATGCTCACGTCCTTGAGCTTGCCGTCCACCATGTCCATGGCCACGTCGGTTCCGAATTCCGGGAAGAAGTAGCCGACCGGGGTGGGCCAGGTGGACAGGCGGCCCGCGCAGCCCGCTTCGGCGGCATGCTCCTTGATCATGGCGTTGATCTTGTCGAAATTCCCGGCGTCCTCGGGAGCGATCTCAAGACCCATGGCGGCGGGGAAGCCCTGGGTGGGCGTGGGGCAGCACTGTTCGGCCATGATGAATTTGAGATCCAGGGCCTTGGCGATGATCACGTCCTGCATGGGGCAGTTGGTGCCGAAAATACAGGTGTCCTTGCCGTACTTGGCGATCTGGCGGGGAATGTCCTCCTGCAGGAACTGGAGCATGGGGCCGGGACCGGCGCCGGTGGTGGGATCGGGGGTCATGACCTCCACGAACTCCATGCCGAGCTTCTTGCAGGTCTCGCGCATCATGTCGCGGCGCTTGGCCAGCACTTCCTTGGCCATGTGGGTGGGGAAGGAATAGTGGATGAAGGTCTTGGCGCCCATCTTGTGGGCCTTTTCCGGGATGGTCTCCCCGCGCTTGACCCAGTCGGTGTCGAGACACAGGTCCACATACTTGGCCATCATGTCGGGATCGTCCCAGATGGGGGCGGTGACGACCACCATGTCGGGGCGTTTTTCCTTGATCTTCTGGATGGCGGGCAGGATGCCGGAATAGCCCGCGCAGATGACGATGGCCTTCACCTCGGGGTCCGCGCCCAGGCTCATGATCTGGGTGATGGCCGTTTCCTGTTCCTCGGAATAATTCTCAGGCAGGGAAATGTGCTTGATCCTGCCGGGATATTTCTCCGCCACGCGCTGGGCGCCGCGAAATTCGTCCTCACTGCTGGACAGGGTCGGGGTCACGATCCCGACCTTGTACGACGAAGCCAGGGCCAGGCCCGGCAAGAGCATCAGCGCCACAAACAGCGCCGCGACAAAACGTTTCATGCATCCACTCCTCGGGTTACGGGTTATGCCTCAGATGAGTTCCAGGAACGCGTCCACGCGAAGCCGCAACTGGGCCACGTCGTTTTCCGAATAATCCGTGCGGATTTGCAGATAGGGCAGGCCGAGCGACTCGGTCACATGGCGTTTGATGAGCCCTGCTTCCACGTTGTAGGCATGGCAGGCGTCCCAGGTGAGCTCCGCCACGCCCTGGACGGCGTAGGCCGTTGCCAGACGGCTCAGGAGCGCCAGGCGCCGCGGATTCGGGGACATGCAGGGACAGGGGGTGGCCAGATAGCGTCTGGCCAGCGCGTCCAGGGGATCGCCGGTCTCGTCCACCGGATCGACGGTCTTGAGCCCGCCGCAGTTTTCCTGGGCCACGACCAGGGCCCCGGCGTCCTCCAGGATATCCAGAAGCTTGGCGTTGGTCGTCGGGCAGCCGGTCACCAGGATGCGGGGCTTTTGTTTCATGCGCGCCACATACGCGGCGTCCCCGGCCCGTTCGCGGATCTTGGCCGCCGCCGCGCGCATGTTTGCCGCGCGCAGGGCGAGGTTGCACTCGAACCCCGAGGCCTCCTCGCAGATGGCCTCGATCTCCCGGCAGGTCGCCAGCGGCGCGCCTCCGGCGTTCACGGCGCAAACCTCCTCCATCGCCGCGCGCACGCCGTTATAGAGAACGATCTGCTCGCGAAGGGCCTCGTCCGTGACCGGCCTGCCCGTCACGCGCTCCACGGTCTCCCGGACCAGCCGCAGCTCCTCCAGCCAGTAGCGCAGACTGGCGGGCCGCTCCGCCTCCTGGGGCAGGGCCAGAAGATGCATGGGCTTTATTTCCCCCAGAAACTCGAACATCTTCTTTTTCCCGTCGCAGGTCATGTCCGCGAAGATGAATTCCGTTTCGGCCATGTACGGGCAGGTCCCGAGAAGCGCGTGGCCGAAGGTGGATTTGATGAGCGGGCACAGATTGCGCGGCAGGACGTTCTCGGCAGCCTCGATGGGCTTTTCCGTCCCGGCGCACAGCGCCACCGGAATCCCTCCGGCGGCGGCCAGAATTTCCTTGGGGGTGAAGGCGCAATACACGCCGAGGATGACGTCGCCCCGGTCCCGGGCCTCGATGCCCTCCCGGTAGGTCCGTTCGGCCACCGCGTCCTTGTAATGCGAATCAAAGGGCGTATTTTCCATTGCGATCATCAATCACAATGATCCGAATTAATCAAATCGATTTGGAAAATGCCTAATTACGGGATGCATCATAATTTTCAATATGCTCAGCCGGGACGAAAAGAAAAATGCGATTCACCAAGCGCGCCGGTCAGGACGTCTCATGGCCCGGGACCGCCCGTCTGGCTGGGGCGGGGGCAAGGCGCTCCCGTTGCGGGACCTTGAGGGGAAAAACGATCTCGCCCCCGGTCATGGGACGAGCAGCAGGACGCGAGGCGTTTTGGAAGAGAACAGCCGGAGAATATGGCGCGACGGCCAGGACGTCTCATGGCCCGAGACCGTGTTTGCGAGGCTGCGGCCGTCGCAATGCATGGGCGCCGTCCCCGGCCGCGCAAACGCGGACCAGGACCGGGACCGCCCGTCTGGCTGGGGCGGGGGCAAGGCGCTCCCGTTGCGGGGCACTGAGAGAAAAAACGATCTCGCGCACAGTCGCGGGGGTGGGGTTGAAACGGGCGCAGGAGGCGTCCATGCATGACGACGCCGGCGCTGGCCCTTGGACGCGCCGCCGGACGATGCGTATTTGTACCATATTGAGGAAAAAACGGCTCGCGGTGAAAATGCGCAATTTCGTTCAAGCGTCACAAGCGGCGGCCCTGTAGGGTGAAGCCAACACGAGCGAGATCGTCATGGCTGAGAAAAACGGCAACCGGTTCACGTTTACGCAAAGCGATCATCTGCCGGGGGTGACGGCCCTCCAGGCCGTGATGCGCGATTTCTCGTATGAAAAGCATGAGCACGAGGAATTCGCCATCGGCGTCACCCTCTCGGGGCGGCAGATTTTCAGCTGCCGGGGCTCGCTGTTCACCAGCCTGCCCGGAAACGTGATCCTCTTTCATCCGGGCCTGGTCCATGACGGCAGGCCGGGAGACGCCTCGGCCCTGCGCTACGCCATGCTCTACATCCAGCCGGACCGGCTTTTTCCCCTCATCCAATGCGTGAGCCGGGAAACGGCCGCCCCGTCCCGGTTCCGGGAAACGGTCATCGCGGATGCCCGGTTGCGGGACCTGACCCTGGGACTGGCCGCAATGGTGGCCGAAGCGCGCGGCTCAGGGCTCGACCAGGAAATGCAACTCTACGCCATCGCCCAGCGCCTGGCCCAACGCCAAGGCCGTTTCCAGTCCCCAGGAACGGCGGCGGGGGCGGCGGGACTGAAGGACGCGCTCTATTCGCGGGTGCGGGACTATATCATGGACAACCTGGACCGCGAGCTTTCCATCGATGAATTAAGCGCCGTGGTCCACCTTTCGAAATACCATTTCATCCGGATGTTTCGCGGACAGTTCGGCATCACGCCCCACAGGTACGCGCTCAACTGCCGGATCAACCGCGCCCGGACGGCGCTGGAACAGGGCCGTCCGCCCAGCGAAACCGCCCAGTCCTTCGGCTTCGCCGACGTCAGCCATTTCAACCGGCGTTTCAAGCAGGTCTATGGAATCACCCCGAAACAGTACCAGTCGCAACTTCTGCGCTAGGCCGCCATCATGCTGAACATCATCATTTTCGCCATAGGGATCATGTACACGCCCGGCCCGGTCAACCTGCTGAGCCTCAATCGCGGCCTGCGCAACGCCCCCGCCGCCCTGGTTCCCTTCGCCCTGGGCGTGGCCTGCGCCCTGTGCCTGTGGTTTCTCCTGGTGGGCTACGCCGGAACCGCCATCGTGAACGAGGCCGCGCTGCCCTATCTCGGGATTCCGGGATGCCTGTTCATTTTCTATCTCGCATACAAGGTTCTGACCTCCCCGGTGGATATCCCCGTCGCGACGGGGTCTGAGGCTCCGGCCGGACGGGAAGAAAACGGCTTCTCGCTGACCTTCAGGGACGGCCTCTTGCTCCAGCTGTTGAACCCCAAGGCCTTTCTGGTGGTCCTGCCCGTGGCCACGGTCCAGTTCCCCTCCGCCGGGATCACGGGGGCGAGCGTGGCGGTCTGGTCGGTCCTCTTGGCCCTGCTCGGCTTCGGCGCGCCCATGTCCTACGCCGCGGCCGGTTCTCTGCTCGGACGGCGCCTGGACGCTCCCCGCGTTCTGCGGCTTTTCAACCTCCTCATGGCCGCGCTTCTGGTCTACGTCGCCTGCGATATCGCCTACCAGCACGCGTATCTTCCGTTCGCGGGCTGAACGCGCCGTCTTCGCTCCGCCCGGCTCAGCCTCCCGATCATCTCCCCGGGTCTTCGGCCTTCGAGACCCGGCGGCCTTGACCGAATGGCGAGGATGTTCTACCCATGAAGCGTCGGCGCTGTTTCAACGCCAGAATCGGCCGTTTTGAAACCCGCCTGTTGGGCCAAGCCTGCGCCGGCGACCCCCAAAATTCGCGATCCAGAGGTTATGAGCATGGAAAGCATTCCTATTTCCGTTGAAGGTTTCGACAAAGTCAGACGCGAGCTGGAAAAGCTCAAGTCGGAGCGGCCCGAGGTCATCGAGGCCATCAAGATCGCCCGCGAAGAAGGCGACCTGCGCGAAAACGCCGGCTACGAGGCCGCCCGCAACCGTCAGGGCATGCTCGAAGCCAGGATCAATTATATCGAATCCCGGATGCCGCTTTTCAACGTGATCGACTTGAGGACCCTGGGCTCCGAAACGGTCATCTTCGGCGCCACGGTGGAAATCGAGGATTCGGACACGGGCGAGAAGAAACGGTACACCCTGCTCGGGCCGGACGAGGCGGACTTCGCCCAGGGAACCATCTCGGTCTTCTCCCCGGTGGGCCGGGCCCTTCTGGGCAAGGAGGAAGGCGACGAGATCGTGGTGGACGCGCCCCGGGGCAAGATCAACTACGAGATCCTGTCCATCTCCTTCCTGGGCGGCAAGCACAACGGATAGGGCGAAACGCAAGCCGAACGCAAGGCCGCCCAGGGATGACCGGGGCGGCCTTTTTCTTGGTCCAGAGTCCGCCCCTTGCCTTGATCCCGGAAAACGCCCATGCTGCCTTCATGAAGGCGTTTGACCGCTCTGCGGTTTTTCGACGATGGACCCGCATGGCCGTCGTCCTTTTCGCGGCGTGGCTGGCAGCTCTCGCGCCGGTTTTTCCGGCCCAGGCCGAAACGCCCGCGTCCGCCCCGGGACGCCGGGCCATGCTCGCGCTGCGCCAGGCCATGTTCGAGGCCATGCTCCGGGCGGGACAGGCCGCCCCGGAGAACAGGGAAGCCGTCCTCGCCCATTACCCCGTCCGGCCCGTGGACCTGAACGGAGACGGCGCGCCGGAATACCTCATGACCGGCCCCTGCGGCCTGGTCTGCGTCTGCCGGGCCTTCGCCCGGAACCCGGACGGGAGCGTGCGGATCCTCCTGACCGCCCCGTGCATGCAGGAAGGCCTGAGCGCGCTGAAGGAGAAAGACGGCGGCTGGAACGTCCTCATGTCGCCCATCGCGTCCTATTCCGCGGGCGGGGTCAAACGCTTCTACGCCATGCGCCAGGGGAGCTACCGGGAAATCCGCAAGGAATGCTACCGGTTCGTCAGCAGGGATGATCCGAGGCTGGTCAGGAGGCAATGTCCGGATGAGGGGACCGGCGGGCCGCCGGAAGCGGGAAGCGCCGTGAAATGACGCGCATCCCCCGCGTCCCGCAAAGCGCGTCCCGAACGGGACCCTAAAGAGGCAGGTTGCTTTTTTCGGAGACCCTGGCCTTCATCTCGATGATTTTCTGATTGTCCGGGTCAAGCTGGTGGGCGATCTTGAACATCTGGTCGGCTTCGGCGAACCGGTCGGCCAGGTAATAGGTCATGCCGATGTTGAAGGGGAGCGTGGCCGAGGTGTTCAGGATGTGCGCGTCGTTCTCCATGACCTTTTCGAACAGCGTGATGGCCTGGTCGTGGTTCTTGGCCTCGGCGTGGGCCATGCCCAGATTGTAGAGCAGGATGGCGTCGCGCGGGGCGATGGACAGCGCCCGGACGTAGCACTGCACGGCCTCCTGAATCTTGCTCTGCCGGCGCAGGGAAATGCCCATCTCGTTGAACATCCAGACATCTTCCTCGGTGAGCTGATCGCCTTTGACCTCGATGGCTTTTGATATGTATTCCAGACTCTTGGCCGGGTTGGCGTCCTTGAGGGACTTGCCGATCTCCATGTAGGCCCGGCTCAGCATGTCGTCGGCCTGGCGCTTGACCAGGTCCACGGCCCGGTCGAAATATTCCTGGGCCATGACCTCCTTGCCGAGCTCCACGTAGGCGGCGCCGATCTGGATCTTGCGGTCCTGGTTGAGCGGGGAGAGCTGGTCCAGCTTGTCCAGATATTCCAGCTTTTTTTCCGTCTGGCGGGTCACGTCGTAGAGCTTGACCAGGCGCTTGAACGGCTCGAGGTGCAGCTTGGAGCACTGGTGGGCTTTTTTGTAGTTCTCCTGGGCGCGGGGAAAGTCCTGCCGCTTGAGCGCGATGTCCCCGAGCAGCATGAAGCCGATGGAACTGTCGGGCTTTTGCTTGAGGATGTTTTCCGCGATGGCCGAAGCGTCGTCCAGGGCGCCCTGTTCGATCAGGCCGAGACAACGCTCCACGTTTTTTTCCATGGCGTTGTTGGGAGACAGGATGCTGGCGGCCTTCTGGATGATGGTATCCGAGGACACGGGCTTGACGATGATGTTGTCCGCGCCTTTTTCATAAATCATCGAGGCGGTGTGATCGTCCACCTCGTTGGTGACGACGATCACCTTGATCTTGCTCTGGAAGGTCTCCTTGAGAAAAATCAGGTCGTCCAGGCTGGTACGGCCGTCCACGTACCGCTCGATGACCAGGATCACATGCTTGTAATTGAGAAGCAAGTCCCTGCAATATTTGAAGACATTGACGAAGGCTTTGTGCTGGTGGAAGGGCTCGTAGGACAGTTTCAGTTTTTTCAGGCAGCCGCGAAAGGTCTTGGTGAAAAGATCGTCCGGGGTGATGACCAAGAAACACCCCGTCATTTTTTCAACATAATGTTTAAAAATTTTATCGTATATCGATTGATTCTTCATGCCGCCCGACTTGGGAAAAGAAATGGGAACGCGCGCAAAGGATACTCATACCGGCGCGCGGTCCCGGGTTCAAGCAAAAGTCCGGCCGTATTTTTCGGGGAAAACGCTCAGGCCGGTTTTCCTTCGAGATTCAAGGCCATTTTCTCTGAAAAAAGGTACAAACAATCAAGCATAAAGGCGTAATCCGGGCATTCCTCGCGCCAGAGCGCCATCTGTTCCTTGATGGACTCCCTGGCCTGGCGAGCCTCGGCCGCGCTTTCGGCGTTGTTGATATCCGCCAGGGTCTCAAGATAGTCGTCGCTCATGAAGGCCGTGAGCACGGCCCGCGATATCCTGTCCTTGTCCAGCCCGTCCCAAACGCCTATTTTTCCCGCTGTTACGTTCATGATTCCTTCCTTTCGACGATTGGCCGCACGGTAGCCGAGGCCGCCTTTCCGGGCAAGGCGTCATTCAGGACATCGAATTCTTGAGGGCGATCTCCCGGCGCAAAATCCGGTAGAATTCCCACCGGGCCCCGCGTTCGAGCCAGGGCTCGTGTCCGCAATGCTTCAAGACAAAGACCCTGGTTTCCGGACGCACGCGCAAAAGCGGCCCGGCGACCCCGTCCGCCGGATGGGGATCGTAGTCGCCGTGGATGACGCTGACCGGCGCGCGAAGCCGCCCGGCGGCCTCGAGGAGCCCGCCCGAGGCCCGAAGCCGCCGCATTTGCGGCCAGGCCGCGCGCATGACCGCGAAGCCGCAGGCGAAGGCCTCCGGGTCCGGCGCCATGGCTCCGGGCAGCGGATCCCAGGCGTCCGCCCGCATGATGAGGGCGCCGAGCCGGGCCATGAGCCCGTCCGCCCCGGCGCTTCCGGGGTCAAGCCCCGGGTCGCCCAGACGCCTGACCAGCCGGTCGCGCTCGGCACGTGCGTCCGGAGCGAGGCGGGAAAGACGCACGGCGTCGATATCCCGGGCGTCTTTTTCCGTTAGCGGCCCCGAGCCGATAAGAATGAGCCGGGAGACCAGCTCCGGCGCCCGCGCAGCCACGAGAAGCGACAACATGGCCCCGAAGGAATGCCCGGCCAGGACGACGGGACCGTCCGCCTCCTGGCGCAATATGTCCTCGAGCTCGCGCTCCTGGCCCTCCAGGCTCTCTTCCCGGCTCATGGCCTCGATCACCCCCATGTCCCGGGCAAGCTCCCGGCGAAGAGACGCGAGGGAGCCGAAGGCGCCCGGCCCGCCGTGGACAAGGCAGACGGCGTAGGGCGGTTCGCCCTGGCGGCGCAGGGCCGGGACCGGGGTCTTTTCCCCGGGCGGCGCGCCTGGTTCACGTTCGTTCATGCCCCCTTTTGCCCCGGGGCCGACCGGCGGGCAAGCCCTCCCCGCTCCCTTTTCTCCTTTGGACGTAAAGCTTCTCCCGGTTCGTCCGATAGGACAGGCATCATAAACAGCGACAAGGAGCGTTGCTGATGTCGGACGTCATGGATGCCGGTCTGACGTATTCGCCCGAGGTGGGCGGACGCGTCTTCATGGAGTACGCCCCGGGCGGGTACGCGAGCGCTGGGGATTATGCGGACTTTCGCGCGATTTCAGGACAGGCGGGCGACGCGGCCCGGTTTTCCGAGGAAGCCGTCAAACGCTTCAAGGAAAGCGCCCTGCGGCCGTTGGTCAAACAGACCATGACGCTGGACGTCCTGGAAAAGCGCATCAACGTGGTCAAGGCCGAGATCGAGGCGGTCTGGAACTCCGCCCTTCCCTATGAGGAGAAGGTCCGCCAGGTCTCGTGCAAGAAGACGGAAATTTCCCTGCTCCAGGCGGGGCAATACGAATTCGCCAAATCCGGCTTTTGCCGGGCGGCGTAGCCAGGCGGCGGCTCCGCCCTGGCCTGGGCGCATGCCCGGCGGAGCCGCCGTAAATCGCGCTGCGAACATGCCCAGCCATAACGGCCGTCAAGAACGTCCGTTCCTTTGTTGCGCGAAAGCCGCGCGGCCGCCCCTCCTCCCCGTTGACCTGCCGGACGCCCTGTGAAAATATCCGCGCCGCCTTCGCCGGGGCTCGCGCATGCGCCGCCCGGGCGCGGGGCCAACCAACGCCAAAAAAGGACGATCCATGACCAAACCCTGCCCGTGCGGCTCTGGCCAGGAATTTTCCGCCTGCTGCCAGCCGCTTCTCGCCAAGAAAAAACGCGCCGCGACCGCCCTGTCCCTCATGCGCTCGCGCTACGCGGCCTATGTGGAAAACGACATCGAGTATCTGGAAAAAACCCTCCTGCCCCGCAAGCGCGCCTCGTTCAGCGCCCTGGAGGTGGTGGGCTGGAACGCGGACGTGGACTGGAAGTCCCTTGAAATCCTGGACGTCGTGGACGGCGGCGCCGGAGACGACGAGGGGGTGGTGGAATTTCGCGCCTCTTTCGAAAAGGACGGCGAGCCGTCGAGCCTGCATGAGCGCAGCCGGTTCAAGAAAAAGGCCGGCGCCTGGTACTACGTGGAAGGCGTCCATCCAGACGCCCAACCCGCCGAGGAGGAAGCGCCCGCCGCCCCCCAAACGGCCAAGGTGGGGCGCAACGCCCCCTGTCCCTGCGGCTCCGGCAAGAAATACAAGCGCTGCTGCGGCGCGTAACCCTCCCATGCCCTTTCTGACCGCCTCCGCCCTGACCACGTCCCAGCGCCTTCTGGCCCAGGCCATCCGGCCCGGGGACGCGGCGGTCGACGCGACGGCGGGCAACGGCAACGACGCGGTCTTCCTCGCCCGGCTCACGGGGCCGGGCGGGGAGGTCCACGCCTTCGACGTCCAGCCCCAGGCTCTGGAAAAGGCCAGGGAGCGGCTCACGGCCGAGGGGCTCATGGACCGGGTCCGTCTGTACCGGACCGGTCACGAACGCATGGCCGAGGTTTTGCCGGACGCCCTGCGCGGGCGCCTTCGGGCGGCGGTCTTCAACCTGGGATTTTTGCCCGGGGGCGACGAGCGGGTGGTCACGCGGCCCGGGACCACGCTTGCGGCGCTTGACGCGGCGCTCACGTTTCTCGCCCCTGGCGGAGTCCTTTCGGCGGTCTGCTATACGGGCCACCCCGGCGGCGATGAAGAGGCGGCGGCCGTGGCCGGTTTTTGCGCCCGGCTCGACTTCACAACCTGGCGCGCCTCCCGCTACGAAATGATCAACAAGCCCGGCGCGCCCATCATCTCCTTTTTCATCGAAAAGCGCGGCTAGCCATCAACTGAGACTGATGCGCAATTGGTTGAGGGAGAGGCCTCCGGCGGCCAAGGGGCTATCGCCCCTTGGAACCCCATAATAATTTCATACGATTACAGATTATGAGTTGAGCCACAGCAGGCTGTTCGGAGAATTGCGCAGCGGTCTCAACTAGCGAACCCAAATTTTTTTAGCACTTAAATTCTAGATGATTCTCGTCTGAATGTTTACATTGCAGGATAATATATTATAATATCCTAAATGTTGCCTCACGCAAGGGAAGGATTCTTGTAAATCCAAAATCTTGAGGAAGTGTTGTGCGTTCCTGCTGATTCTCATGTTATCGTTTACTGGTACTAATGTCGTAGACAACAACTACTCAGTTACAAACATAAACATCGGAGGACATATGGAACAAACATACATCGTTGAAAGACAGAACGGTTCGCCTTCTCTTCCTTGAGGCAACAGTTATTATCCACCCATCCTCTTTCCTACAATGAGAACGCCTCGGCCTCGTCCAGCCAGGGGATGGAGCTGGAGGCGCCTTTGCGGGTGACGCTCAGGGCCGCCGCCCGGCAGGCCAGATCGAGGGCCTCGGCTTCAGCGCGGCCGGAAGAGACGGCGGCCAGGTAATAGCCGATGAACGTGTCCCCCGCGCCGGTGGCGTCCACGGCCTCCACCTTGGGGGCGCGCGCCTCGGCGGTCTGTCCGTCCCAGGCGCACAGAGCCCCCCGCGAGCCCAGGGTCAGCACGATCCGCGCCGCCGGGTAGCGGGACGTGAGCGCCGCGAGCGCCCGGTCCGGGGCGGATTCGCCGGAAAGCCCCATGGCTTCGGTTTCATTCAGAAAAAAATAGTTCACCTTGTCGAGCGGATACGTCAGCACGTCCGCATTCATGGGCGCGGGGTTCATGGCCACGACCATCTCCCTGGCGGCGGCCAGGGCCACGATCTCGCCCACGGCGCTGATCTCGTTTTGCACGAGCAGCATGTCCCCGGCCTTGAAATCCTCCAGAGCGCGTTCCGCGTCCTTGGCCGTCACCATCCGGTTCGCCCCGCCGAACAGGAAAATGGCGTTCTCCCCGGCCGCGTCCACCTGGATGACAGCGTGGCCGGTGGGCGTTTCGCAGGTCTCCACGAAGCGGATGTCCACCTCGTTTTCCGCCAGGGCCACCTTGAGCAGCCCCCCTTCCGGGCCGATTTTCCCGGCGTGGAAGACGCTCGCCCCGGCTCTGGCCAGGGCGATGGACTGGTTGAGCCCCTTGCCCCCGCAAAACCGCTCGTAGGAAAGGCTCGAAACGGTCTCCCCCGGACGGACGAAGCGCTCCATGCGGTAGACGTGATCGATATTGAGCGAACCGAAATTGAGAATGTCCATGACGTGTTCCTCTCTTGCGCCGCCAGCGTTTCACTTCGTCCAACTTGAAAGGTCGCCATCCCGCGCCTTTCGTTTGATTTACCCCCGCGAGGCGTTGAAAACAATACGCTTCCGCTCCCCGGGTTTCACCCGTCCTCGTATCGGGCATCGGGCGCCGGGCATCGGGGGCCGGGCGCCGGGGCGTGAACGCGCGTCTTTCCGGCCATCGCGTGATAGACGGCCCGATGGGCGGCCTTTTCCGCAGCCCCCCCTTCCCCTCGCCCTGTCCGGCCGGCAAGCTCCGCGCCGTCCCTGTCGAAGCGGGAAAAGCGTTGCCCCGCCCCGCCGTCGAGGCTCCCGCAGCGCGTGCGGCTCAGCGCCCCATCCGGCCATGCGCCTTCGCGCTTTCCATAATATATTGAATTTTCTAGACGCTGAAAACGTCATCACAAGGAAGGCCCTGCGACAACCTCGTGAAAAGCGTATGGAAACGGGAGACAAGCCTTTTCGCGCGCCCCAGGCGCCCGGGTTTCTGCGCTTCCCGCCGGTCGAGAGCCGGAAAACGGCCGGGGATGCGTTTCTCCGGCCGCATCCCCGGGAGCGGCCGCGCGCGCTCTTGACCAAGCGCCGCTTATCACATATCTTATACGCATCAACAAACGGCTTGAACCCTGAGCGTCATCATCCATACAACCCGCATGAATGCGATTCGCCGCATAGCGTCATAAGCGTCTTCGCATGCCAGACGAAAACGAATACGTGGCCATGGGCATAGCCTTGCTGGAGCGGGGCGACGCCTCGAAGGCCATCGCGCTTTTCAAGAAATCGAACGCGATCCGCAAAAACGGCGACGCCTGTTTTGGATTGGCCGCGTGCCATCACGTCCTGGGGAACGACGCCAAGGCCAAGTCCTTTGCCAGGACGGCGGCCACCCTGGGCTGCAAGCCCGCCTGGGAATATCTGCATCCAGGCGGCGGGCAAGAAACGGACGCCGAAACGCATGCAGGCTTGCGGCAGGACGTTCCCGCCGCCCGTACAACCGCGCTCGCATCGGAAAACCTGGCCGGACGTCCGGCCGGTGGCGCCGGCAACTCCCCGGAAGAGACCCTTTACGATCAGGGCGAATCCATCGACGGGATTTCAAAAGCGGATTTGCGGCGCTTCATCCAGAAAAACAGCGGGTACTACATCGATAAATTCGAGCGCATCGTGGAAACAAAGGCGCTCACGCAATCCGCGCCCTTTTCCATCCGTGAAAACAGGAAACATGTCCGGTCCATTTTCCCAAGCTTCAAGATCTATCTGGCCTGCGCTGTTCTGAGCGCGCCGGCCTACTGCTTTTACAGGAAAATGTACCTGCTTGGACTGGCCGTGTTCGCAGGGAACATCCTCATCGGCGCCTGTCTGCCCGCCACGATCTCCGGCATCGGCAACATCCTCATCGCGCCCGCGCTGATTCCCTGCTACCGCCTGCATGCGAACCGGAAAATCCGGTCGATCAACGGACGCGGCCTTCCCGAAACCGCCCGCCTCGCGGCCTTGCGTCAGGCGGGCGGCGTGAATATCGCCCTGCCCATCGTCTACCTCCTCGTCATCCTGAGCCTTGTCGCGCTCGTCCTCTGGTCCTACTGGCTCGGCCTCAAGGCGTAGCGCCCCGCCCGGCGGCGCGTCCTCAAAGAAACGCGCGCGAATGTCGTGGATGCCGCCCCGCATGTCTTTTTCATGCAGGATCACGTGGTTCAAGGACGTCGTGGCGGCCTTCAGCCCCCCTGCCCCGCGACGGGGACTTCGATGACCGTGACGCCTCCCCCGGCCAGGGCCTTGGCGAAGGCGGCTCCGGCCTCGACCGGGGTTTGCGCGCGCACGGCCCAGGCGCCCCAGCCCCTGGCCAGGCTGACGCAGTCGATGCCCGGCAGATCCAGCCCCGGCACGTTCGCAAGCTTTTCCATCTTCGCGAAGCCCTTTAAAATGGCATACTCCCGGTTGCGCAGGACCACGCAGACCAGATGAACCCCCTGCCGGACGGCGGTCCACAGGGCTTGCGGGGAGAACTGGAAGGAGCCGTCGCCGGAAAGGACGATCACCGGGCGCGCGCGGCCCGAACGCTTCTCGGCCATGGCCAGGCCCACGGCGGCGGGCATTGCCCAGCCGAGCCCGCCCGAGGCCGTCAGGTAATAGCCGTCCGGCCGCGTGATCCGGCCTATTTTCGTCTGGAAGAATTCCGCCATGTTCGAGGGCGATTCGTTCACCACCACGACTTCATCCTGAGGAAGGGCTTCAGAGAGCGCCTCGAAAAGCGCCTTGGCCGTCATCACGCCGTCCCCGGCGGCAGGCGCGCCGGACGCGGATTGCTCCAACAGCGGCGGCGCGGACGCGGTCGTCACAGACGCGAGCGTCACGGACGCGAGCGTCGCGTCCATGATCCGGTCGCGCTGGGAAACGGCCTCGGCCAGGGCCGCGAGCGTGAGCCCGGCGTCGCCGGCCAGGCTCTCGCCCGCCACGGCTTTGGCGGCCTCGTCCAGATCGTCGGTCACGTGCAAAAGCCGCGTTCCGTCGGGCAGATGGGCGCCCGGGGACCAGGGGTAATAGCGAAAGACCGGCGCGCCGACGACCAGGACCAGATCGTGGCCTTCGAGCCGCTTGCGCAGGGGCGCGATGGAGGGCGGCAGGATGCCCGCGTACTGGGGATGGTCCTGGGGAAAGGGGATGCGCTCGGGAAGCGGCGTGAGAAAGACCGGGGCGCCGCATTTTTCGGCGAACGCGATTCCGAGCTCAAAAGCGCCGCTTCGGGCCACGTCGCCGCCGTAGACCAGGGCCGGGTTGGCGCTTGCGCCAAGCGCCCGGGCGAAGGCGGCCAGGCGTTCGGGGTCGGGCGCGACGCGGTCGGAGGCGGGGCGATAGACGTCGACGTCCTCCATGGGCGCGTTCCAGTCGTCCATGGGCAGGGAGAGGAAAACGGGACCGCGCGGGGGCTGCATGGCGGTGATGTAGGCGCGCATGAAGGCGGCGGGGACATCCTGGGGGCGGCGCGGCTCATGGGACCATTTGACCCAGGGCTTGGGCAGGGTTTCCGCGTCGATATTGGTCAAGAAGGGCTCATGGGCGAGCATTTCGCGGGTCTGCTGTCCGGCCGTGATGATGAGCGGGGTCTTGGCGCAGCGGGCGGTGACGATATTGCCCATGGCGTTGCCGAGTCCCGCGTTGGTGTGGAGATTAACGAGGACCGGCGCCCCTGTCGCCTGGGAAAGCCCGTCGGCGATGCCCACGGCGCTCGCCTCGTGCAGGGCGAGGACATAGGTGAAATCGTCCGGCAAATCGTTCAGGAACGGTTCTTCCGTGGACCCCGGATTCCCGACGATGGTGGTAAGCCCCAGCCGCCGCAGCAGGGAGAGCGTGACCTCGTGAACGGTAGGCATGGCGAGCCTCCTGGTTATGGGCGTGGAGAGGGTCGAGATAGCGCGATCGGAGACGGGGGGCAATGCGTCGGGATACCGGATCGACGTTAAGACTTTTCCTCATGTTGAGAAAACCGCACAAGGCCTCCGCAAAGCGAAAACAAAGGCCTGACGCCTTGGCCTCGGAGTTATACAGCTCTACGGCCATTCTGGGCCTCGCATGTTTGCCGTCAGCGTCCCAAACAAGCGAACAACCCGAACTTACGACTTAGCCACTCCGCTATCCCGCCCAATCGGATAAGACCTTATTTTTATAACAAAGGTGGAAATTGACCGCCGATCAACCCTTTGACCACTCGCAAGCCACCCCATTACGACAGCTATAACAATATGATTTCACTAACTTATTCTGACAACTTCGAATTCTTGCCCAGCCGCCATTCAAAGGGTATAATTTTCAAAATGGATTCCGTTTGCCCGGAAAAACGTAGCTGGGTGATGGCCCAGGTGAAGGGGCGGGACACGAAGCCGGAAATAATCGTGCGATCCCTCCTGCACCGCATGGGTTACCGATTCCGGCTCCACAAAAAAGATCTTCCGGGAAAACCTGACATTGTATTACCCAAATATCACGCCGTGATTTTCGTGCACGGTTGTTATTGGCATCGGCACGATTGTCCCAGCGGCAGGCGGCTTCCGAAATCCCGCCTTGATTTTTGGCTTCCAAAACTTGAGGGCAACCGGAAGCGTGACATGCTAAAGCAGGCCCAATTACGGGAACAGGGTTGGAGTATCTTGATCATTTGGGAATGCATGCTTCGGGATAACATGGCCATGCAAAAGACTATTCGTGCTTTTCTTGAGAACTCGGCACGGAAGTAACCATAGGACAAGCCGATGAAATCCGTTGAGCTGTTCGCCGGAGCCGGAGGGTTGGCCCTAGGAGCGTCCCTGGCCGGATTTACTCCTGACGCGGTTATTGAATGGGATAAATGGGCCTGCGATACCATCCGCGAAAACCAGCAAAGACAGAATCCGCTGGTGGCGGATTGGCCACTGCACGAACAAGACGTGCGCCTGTTTGACTTTTCCGCCATCAAGGGAATTGATCTTGTCGCGGGAGGCCCGCCTTGCCAGCCGTTTTCCCTTGGCGGAAAACACAAAGCCTATTCCGACAAGCGGGACATGTTTCCAACCGCCATTGATGCCGTGCGGCGCTTACAGCCCAAGGCATTCCTTATGGAGAATGTCAAAGGGCTTACAAGAACGGCGTTCACCAACTATTTGCAGTACACCATCCTACAATTGAGCTATCCCGAACTAGTACGTTCCCCCAAAGAAAGTTGGATGGATCACCTTGCCCGTCTAGAAAAAGAAAAAACCTCCGGCGGAGCTCAAGGGCTCACCTATGACGTGGTTTGCCGCGTCGTTAATGCCGCTGACTATGGCATTCCGCAACGTCGCGAGCGCGTATTTATTGTTGGATTTCGCCATGAGTTAGGCATCCGGTGGTCTTTCCCCGAGACGACCCACTCGTTGGACGGCTTGATTCATGCTCAATGGGTAAGCGGTGAGTATTGGGACCGCCACAAAGTAAGCAAAAAGGCGCTGGGCGGGCTGGACGCAAAACATAAAACCCGCATCGAAAAATTACGCGGAATCGATTCATCCGCTCTCGATAGGCCTTGGCTTACCGTGCGGGACGCTCTGCAAGGCTTGCCCGATCCCCAGGATAAAAAAATCGCCGCGATGCACAGTAACCATATTTATCAGCCTGGAGCGAGAAGTTACGCTGGGCACACCGGCAGCCCTTTGGATTTACCCGCGAAAACGCTTAAAGCCGGTGACCACGGCGTACCCGGGGGGGAAAATATGCTGGTCATGCCTACCGGCGAAGTTCGGTACTTCACGGTCAGAGAGTCAGCACGCCTCCAAACTTTTCCTGACACGTATGTTTTTCACGGTTCATGGACGGAAACCATGCGCCAACTTGGAAACGCCGTTCCAGTGGCTCTGGCTCGCATTATGACAGGAAGTATAGCGGAAAGATTAATTGAAGCGGAAGCCAATCAACTCATTGCCAAAATAACTCGGGCCGCCTGATGGATATCAAGCCTTACAACCCTCTCGATAAAGTGAACCTTGGGAGCAGCGTGGCGGACGCCCTACTGGAAAGCGCCGTCCACTCTTTGGACGAATTAAAGCCGTTCAATGGCGCTGGCATCTATGCCATTTACTACACAGGTGATTTTGAAGCATATACGCCGCTTTCGGAAAAGAACGTAAACGATAAATTTGAAGCGCCCATCTATGTTGGAAAAGCCGTCCCCCCTGGCGCGCGGAAAGGAAACTTCGGGTTGGATGCCGAACCCGGCATGGCCCTATATAAACGCTTACAGGAACACGCTGAAAGCGTGACCGCCGCTGAAAACCTACGAATTGAGGATTTCTTTTGCCGCTTCTTGGTTGTGGACGACATCTGGATTCCCTTGGGTGAATCTTTGCTCATTGCCAAATTCACGCCGATTTGGAACAAACTCATAGACGGTTTCGGAAATCATGACCCAGGTAAAGGACGGTATAATGGAGCGCGCCCCAAGTGGGATACTCTCCACCCTGGGCGTGGGTGGGCGGAAAAATGCGCAGCAAGGATCGAAACGCCGGAACGGATCGAGGAAGAGATCAGAGCGTACCTTCGAGGAATCGTCTAAGAAGCCATTTCGGCATGATGGCCTTTAACGCCGAGTGAAAGCCAGGGCGATGAAGGCAAGACAAAGTACGGCAAAGAACGACCATTTTTCCGTGTCTCCTAAAGAAACCAATTCAGCGCCGCGCCGCTTTCATTTTCGGAGCGGCATGGCCCCCTCCGGCGCCCCGCTCCTTGACGCCCCCCCCCGCCTTTGCTAATCGCCTCTCGTTCCCGGATACAACCCCTAACCCACCCTCACGCGTTTATGTTGGAGACTGCGGCAAACCGGTAACCGGACGCCTTTTCGAGGATCACGGTTATCGCTTCGGATGAAGGTCCGGCGGACGCTTCGGCGCTCGTCCGGCTTCTTCTATCGTTTACCGCTTTCGGAGTTCCATCATGAACGTTTCCAAGCTCGAGCAGAGGACGCTGCACGTCCTCGCCAAGGGCGGACTTATCGTTATCTACCGCGACGACGACGGACGCATCGGCGAAGTCGAATGCTACACCCGCGACGGGTACGTCCTGTCCGACTGCACCAAAGCCGTTTTCGGCAAACTCAAAAGCAAGCGTCTCATCGCCTCAAAAAACGGCCAGCCCTACCGCATAAGCGCTCTGGGACTCAAGGCCGTGCGTTCCCAACCCGACAACCGCTGACGCCCATGTCTCCCCGGCGCGGTCGGCCCGCTCCCACACGGCGCAAAAAAAGCGCCCGGTCGCGAGACCGGGCGCTTTATGCAACGTCGCGAGGCTGCAAAGACCTTAGCGGGGGGAGCTCCAGCCCTTGTAGTCCTTCACGTTGTCGCGGGTCACTATGGTGGAGGGCATGAGGATCATGGCCTCGGCGGGCTTTTTGCCCTGCATGATCTCATAGCCGACCTCGACGCCCTTCTTGGCCATGGCGTACGGGTCCTGGCTGGCGGACGCCTGGATCAGCGTGTCGCCCTTGAGGGCCGCTTCGATGTCCGGAGCGCCGTCCACGGAGGTGATGATCATCTCGTTGCGCTTAAGCTGCTTGCACGCCAGATCCGCGCCGATGGCCTGCGGGTCGTTGATGGCGAACACGGCGTCGATCTTGGGGAAGCGGGTCAGATGGCCCTGCATGACGTTCAGGCCGCCGTCGCGGGAGCCCTTGGCGTCCTGGTCGTCGGAAAGCACCTTGATGTCCGGATACTTGGCGAACACGTTCTTGCAGCCGACCACGCGGTCGATGACGGCGGAGACCTGCGGGCCGTTCTGGATGATCACGTCGCCCTTGCCGCCGATCTTATCGGCGATGAACTGGCAGGCGATCTCGCCGGCCTGGATGTTGTTGGTCTGCACGGTGGCGTCGGCGCCGGCGGCGGTCACGTCAACCGCGATCACGGCGATGCCGGCCTTCTGGGCGCGTTTGATGGCCGGTTCGATGGCCTTGGGGTCCACGGCGTTGATGAGGATCATGTCCACGCCCGCGGCGATGAAGTTGTCGATCTGGGTGAACTGCTTGTTGAGGTCGTAGTCCGCCGACACGCCGATGACTTCGGCGTCGGGATTGATCGCCTTGGCCTGGGCCTCGGCGCCCTTGACCATGGTCACGAAGAACGGGTTGCCGAGCGAACCCAGGGTGACGCCGACTTTTTTCAGGTCCTTGGCCTGGGCGGCGCAAACGGTCATTGCCAGGATGAGACAGGTAAGCAGCGCTTTTTTCATGGTGTTCCGTCCTTTCGGCCTTTTTTCCCACGCCCTTCGCCGGATGGCCTTGTGTCCGGCGGAGGATTTTCCCCTTTCGATCACGTCCTAGCGGAGCCCTTGAGCCGGTACCGGTCCAGAGCCACCGCGCCGATGATGACCATGCCTTTGATGATGAACTGCCAGACGTCCGAAACGCCCGTCAGAATGAGGCCGTTGGATAACACGGCGATGATGAGCGCGCCCACGAGCGTGCCCCAGATGGAGCCGATGCCGCCCACGAAGCTCGTGCCGCCCAGAATGACCGCCGCGATGGCGTCGAGTTCGTAGGCCATGCCGAGCTGCAGGCCGTTGGCCGCGTAGAGCCTGGCTGCGGACATGACCCCGCCGAGCCCGGACAGAAGCCCGGACAGGCTGTAGACGAACAGATAGATTTTCCAGACCTTGATGCCGGAAAGCCTGGCCGCATCCGGGTTGCCGCCCACGGCGTAGACGTGCACCCCGAGCACCGTGCGTTTTAAGATGAACCAGGAAGCCAGGATGACCAGGGCCGCGATGACCACCAGCCACGGAATGCCGAGGATGGAATCGTTGCCGATGAAGGCGAAGGGCAGCTCGGGGTTGAAGACCGTGGTGTCGGCGCCCAGAAGCCGGGCCACCCCGCGCACGCCGGTCAGGGAACCCAGGGTGACGATGAACGGCGGCAGATTGAGCCATGCGATGAGCGTGCCGTTGAACAGGCCGAAAGCCAGTCCCATGCCGAGCCCCGCCGCGATGCCGAGCATGCCCCAGTCCGGGATGAGGGAGGCCATGACCGCCACCATGGCCGCGGCCGCCAGGATGGAGCCCACGGACAGGTCGATGCCGCCGGTCAGGATGACGAAGGTCATGCCCGCCGCGAGCACGGTGTTGATGGAGGCCTGCTGGGCCACGATGGACAGGTTCTGCAGGGAGATGAACCGGCCGGTGAGCAGCTGGAAGCCGACGCACAAAAGGATGAGCACCGGCAGCATGCCCAGGGTGCGCACCAGCGCCTGGACGCGCAGCTTGCGCTCGCCCGGGCCCTGCAACGCCGCCTGGCCGGCCTGGGAGGGGGATGCGGATTCCGCCTTGGTCGCGTTCATTGAATGACCTCCTGGGCTTCACGGGCGCGCTCGCCGGTCATGGCGACGGCGCCCGTGGCGTATTCCATGATGGATTCCTGGGTGATGGGGATGCCGGTCTCGCCGCCCACCTCCCCGGCGATGCGGCCGTCGCGCATGACCAGGACCCGGTCGGCCATGCCCACCACCTCGGGCAGTTCGCTCGAGATGACGATGACGCCGATGCCGGATTTGGCCAGATCGTCGATGATGCGGTAGATTTCGGATTTGGCGCCGATGTCCACCCCGCGCGTGGGTTCGTCCAGAAGGAGCGCCCGGGGCTTGGTTTCAAGGAGCCTGGAAAGCAGCACCTTCTGCTGGTTGCCGCCGGACAGCGAGCCCACCTCCACGCCCACCCCGGCCACGCGCACGGTGAGCGCGTTCACCGCGGCCAGGGAACGCTCCGCCGCCTTGGCCCGGTCCAGAATCCAACCGGCCATGGCGTCGCGTTCATAGACGATGAGATTGACGTTGTCGTGGACGCTCATGTCGAGAAAGAGTCCCTGGGCCTTGCGGTCCTCGGTCAGGTAGACCACGCCCGCGTCGATGGCGTCCTTGGGCTTGTCGATGGCAAGCGGCTTTCCGTCGAGAATGATCTCCCCGCCGGTCTTGGGGTCCGCGCCGAAGATGAGCCGGGCCAGCTCCGTGCGGCCCGAACCCACCAGACCGGCGATGCACAAAACCTCGCCCCGGCGCAGGCTGAAATCGCAGCCCCGGACGCGATGATCGTCGCGAAGACCCTTGACCTCCAGGATGACCTCGCCCCTGTGGGCCATGGCGCCCTGGTTTTCCGGAGCGTCGTGGTCCTTTTTGTAGAACCCGGAAATGTCCCGGCCCACCATCATCTTGACCAGCCGCTCGGAGGAAAGCTCGCTCCGGTCCAGGCTGCCCGCATAACCGCCGTCGCGCAGCACCGAGACCCGGTCGGCCAGCTCGTAGACCTCGGCCATGCGGTGGGTGATGTAGATGATGGCCAGCCCCTCGGCCCGCAGCGCCCGCACCAGAACGAACAGCTTGTCCGTCTCGCGGGAGGAAAGCGCGGTGGTGGGTTCGTCCATGACAAGAATACGGGCGTTGGCGTGCACGGCCCGGGCGATTTCCACCAGCTGGCGTTCGGCGATGGAAAGCGCGCCCACCAGGGTTTTCGGGGAAAAGCCCGCGCCCAGACGTTCCAGCACGCCGAGGCAGCCGTCCTCCATGGCCTTGCGGTCCACCATGAGCCCGCGCCGGACCTCGCGGCCCATGTAGATGTTCTCGGCCACCGTCAGGTTCGGGGCCAGGGACAGCTCCTGATAGATGACGGCCACGCCCAGATTTTTGGCGTCCAGGGGGCCGTTTATGGTCACGGGCTTGCCGTCGATCAGAATTTCCCCGCCCGGATCGGCCTGGTAGGCGCCGGAGAGGATTTTCATGAGCGTGGATTTCCCCGCGCCGTTTTCGCCCATGAGCGCATGGATCTCGCCCGGATGCACGCGCAAGGACACGTCCGAAAGGGCGCGCACGCCCGGGAAGGTCTTTGTGATGCCGCGCATCTCCAGAATGACCGGAAGTTCATCGGATGGCGTCATGCCCTGCCTCCTTACCCGTCCGACCCGTTGGTCAGCATGGCTTTTCGAGGTGAGAAACAATAAAAAATGGGCAAACTGGCCGCGCCCACCGCGCCCGCGTCCGAACCGAAGGAGCCCACCACGATCTCGGCCGGGGTCCGGCCTTCCGGAGCGCAGGCCGCAAGCCGCGCCGCGAGCTTGTCTCGCAGCCGGCCGGCCAGACCGCCGCCGAAATCCGTGCCCACCACCACCGCCGGGGCGTCGAGCAGGGCCCTGGCCGCCCAGACCGAGGGCGTGAGCGCCTCGGCGCAATCGTCCAGCCACTCCTCCACGGCCGGATGGCCGCTTTGCAGCGCCGCCTCCACATCCGCCCTGGACGAGGCGGGGACTCCGTAATGCCGCAGATGCCGTTTGAGGGCGCTGACCGAGGCCCTGGTCAACAGGATATCCCACTCCCCTCGGGGCGCGATGGCCGAGGGCAGCTTTCCCGGGGGAGCGGGCATGAGGGCCACGTCCGCCGCATTGCCCGAGGGCCCGCGCAGGCATTCTCCGGAAAGGGCCAGACCGCCGCCCAGGGCGGGTCCCACGAACAGGTACAAAAAATCGTCCATACGGCGGCCCACGCCGTAAAACAGCTCCGCGATGGCCGCCGCCGTGCCGTCGTTTTCCGTGTAGACCGCGATGCCCAAGGCCTTCTCCAGATCCCCGGCGAAATCCACCCCATCCCAGGCCCTGAACTGTTCCTGGGGCAAATCCAGCTCCCGCAGCCAGCAGCCCAGATTGAACGGCATGGCCAGCCCCACTCCAGCCAGCCGTTCCCGCCTTTCCGGAGAAAGAAGCTCCAGGACCTTTAGCACGTCTTTTCGCACCATTTCCAGGGCGTTTTGCGGGGGCGGCAACAAAATTTCGTGGGTGACCGAGGAAAGGAGAATCCCGTCGAAATCGATGAGCACGGTCTCGATGCAGGTCCGGTCCAGGCGAACGCCCACCCCGTAGGCTCCGTCCCCCCGCAGGCGCAGCACGGTGGCGGGCTGGCCGCGCTGACCGTCCCGGCGCTTGCCCTCGGAGCCCACCAGCCCCTGGGCCTCCAGGGAGGAGACGATGGCGCCCATGGCCGCGTTGGTCAGCCCGGCGGATCTGGCCAGCTCCGCCTTGGAGGCCTCGCCCAGACGGCGCAGGCATTGCAGCGCCAGCCGCTCGTTGAACCGGCGCAGCTGCACGGCGTTTTTCCCCCGTCCGTCGGGTTGTCCCGCCTGGGAGGCGGCCCCGGAACGGCCGGATTGGCCGGGCTGATTGGGCGTGGCGGGCCGGTTTGTCCGGGCCGCTCGGAATGGAGGCATCGCTTCCGCGTCCTTTTCTTGCTTTTTTTAGTAATTTAAGTTTGCTTAATCCTTGAATATCATCAAATCGTCTCCGCAACATGCGCGAATAAAACGTTTTTTATTTGATAATTTCAGTGAAATTAATTACCGTTCCAGGGAAATCATGTCAAGCCCCTTGACGAATTTGAGAGGCCTGTACACGAAAGAAGGCGTGGACGCCGCCGCCAATCGTTTCGGCGTCCGAAGCGACCCGGACCGGTCCCGGAACCAAAGGAGCCTCACATGGAAAAAAGCCTGGATGCGAAACTGGAAACAATCAAAAGCGGCGCCTACGGGCCCAAGGATTTCATCATCGCCGACGCCAAGGACGCGGACATGGCCATGGGCGCGGCCGCTCCAGGCCCCGACCGCGACCGGCCCGGCGCCTTCCACACGAGGCCCCAATATCTTGAAGCCATGCGGCGGATGACCGAATCGGGCCTGGTGGACATCATGCTCATGTCCGCCTCGTCCGCCGAGATACTGGCTTCGGAGGGACTGTTCCAGGACAGCCCCGTCACCCCGGCCGCGCGCCTGAACGACACGACGGACATCTGGTACGCCCGGGGCAACCGGTACGTGACCAAACCCTCGCGGCCCTTCTCCACGGCCAACCTGGAAAGGGTCGCGGATTTCGCCGATCTGGGGCTCTATTCCGTGACCTTTTCCAACGACCTGGACGCGGACTGGGAAACCCTGGACGCTTACGCCGCCTTCAGGGCCAACGCCGTTCATTTCGGGGTGCGGCATTTCCTGGAGGTCTTCAATCCCAACCCCGGGCTCGACGTGGGCCTCTCCCCCGAAGCCTTGCCTGGGTTCATCAACGACTCCATCCTGCGCTGCCTGGCCGGGGCGGTCTCGGACGAACAGCCGCTCTTTCTCAAGATCGCCTACAACGGCCCCAAAGCCATGGAGGAGCTGGCCTCCTACGACCCCTCCCGCCTGGTGGTGGGCATCCTGGGCGGCGGTAAGGGGACCACGCGCGACGCGTTCGAGCTTGTGAGCCAGGCCGAGCGCCATGGCGCCCGGGTGGCCCTGTTCGGCCGCAAGATCAATCTGGCCGAACATCCCATCGCCCTGGTCGGCCTCATGCGCCGGGTGGTGGAGGGCGACGTTTCGGCCGAAGAAGCCGTGCGCGCCTATCACGGGGAACTCGCAAAGACGGGGATCGCGCCGCATCTGCCCCTGGCGGACGACCTGGTCATAACCGAAGACGTCTTGAAATAAGGAGCGGCCTATGTCCGGCCACGGCGTCATCTGCGGCGGCTGCTACCTGGTGGACCGCACCAAGCTCATAAGCCACTGGCCCGAGGAGGAGACCCTGGCGGTCATCTTCGAGGAGACTCAGCAGGGCGGCGGTCCGGGCATGAACCTCGGGGTGAATCTGAAGCGCCTGGGCGCCGCCTTCCCGGTCATCGCCATGGGCCTTGTGGGCGACGACGCCGAAGGCCGCTACGTCCGCGAGGTCCTGACGCGACACGGCGTGGACGACGCGCATCTGGGCGTGGCCGAAACGGCGCGGACCTCCTACACGGACGCCATGACCAACCGCACGAACGGCAAGCGCACCTTTTTCCACAGCCAGGGCGCCAACGCCCTGCTCGGCCCGGAGCATTTTCCCCTTGAGCGGACGGACGCCGCCTTCCTGCACCTGGGCGCGCCCGGCATCCATGATTCCATGGACGCCATGGACGCCGGGGACGCCGGGGACGCCGGGGCTGGCGACGGGCCTGACCATGGGCCTGACCATAGGCCTGATCATGGAACGGACGGCGGGGAAAACGGCTGGGTGAAGGTCCTCAAAAAAGGCCGGGCCCTCGGCATGTGGACCAACATGGAGTGCATCTCCCTGCCCGCCGAGGAGCTTTCCCGGCTTACCCGGCCCTGTCTTCCCTATCTCGACTCCATCGTCATCAACGATTTCGAGGCCGGGGCCCTGGCGGGCGTGAAGACCGTGGAAGGCGGAAAAACCAAGGTGGAGGCGGTCAAGGAGGCCGTGGCCAGGCTGCTTTCCATGGGCGTGAAGAAACTGGCCGCCGCCCATTTCCCCCTGGGCTGCGTCATCGCCCGGCCGGGCGCGGCGCCGGTCTTCTCGCCGTCCGTGGACGTGCCGCCCGGGGCCGTGGTTTCCAGCGTGGGCGCGGGCGACGCCTTCGCGTCGGGACTGCTTTTCGGCCTTTTGAACGCGTGGCCCATCGAGCGCGCCGTGCCCCTGGCCCACGCCTGCGCCGCTTCCTGCCTGCTCTCCTTCTCCACCAACGAGGCCATCGGGACGGCGGAAGAATGCCTGGCCCTGGCGGAAAAATGGGGTTTCCGCCGGACGGACGGGAGCTGAGCATGGCCGCGTATCTCGGCATAGACGTCGGCACCTCGGCCGTGAAAACCGTGCTCGTGGACGAGAGCCAGCGCATCCTGGCCGAGGCGGGCGCGAGCTACGGCTTCGAACGGCCGGGCCCCCTCGCCGCCGAACAGGATCCGGACGTGTGGATCGACGCCGTGGAAGCGTCCCTGGCCTCCCTCGCCCGGCAAGCGCCGGACGATTACGCAAAAACCCGCGCCATCGGCCTGTCCGGCCAGATGCACGGGCTCACGGTCCTCGACAAGGAAGGGAAGCCCCTTCGGCCCTCCATGCTCTGGAACGACGGCCGGGCCCACGCCCAGGCCGCGCGGCTTTCCGAAACCCGGCCGGAGCTCTGCGAAATCGCGGGCGTTTTGCCCATGCCCGGCTTCACCGGCCCCAAGGCCCTGTGGCTCAAGGAGAACGAGCCGGAGATCTTCGAGCGCGCCCGCCACGTCATGACGGCCAAGGATTACGTGCGGCTGTGGCTTACGGGCGAACGGCTGACCGACCCTTCCGACGCCGCCGGAACCTGGCTCTACGACGAGACCCGGCAGGACTGGTCGGACGACATCCTGTCCGCCGTGGGTCTATCGCGTTCGCGCATGCCCGCGCTGCGCGAAAGCGCCGCCCCGGCCGGACGGCTCACGCGGCAAGCGGCCGCGCGGCTCGGCCTGCCCCCCGGGATCCTCGTGGCGGGCGGAGCCGGAGACTGCGCGGCGGGGGCCCTTGGCGCGGGCGTCATCCGCGAGGGACAGGCGCTCATCTCCCTGGGCACGGGCGCCCTGATCTTCACGCCCACGGCCGCCTGCCGTCCGGCCGTGGACAGTCTCGTGCACGCCTTCCGCCACGCCCTGCCGGACCTGTGGTACCAGATGGCCGCCATGTTAAACGGCGGATCGGTCCTGGCCTGGGCCGCGACGCTTTGCGGCAAAAGCCCCGCCGAAACGGCCGCCGCCGTGGAAGCGGCCTACGCGGGCCCGGGAGACCTCCTTTTCCTGCCCTATCTCACGGGCGAGCGCACGCCGCACAACGATCCGCACGCCCGGGGCGTCCTCATGGGCCTCGGCCCGAAGACGGGCGGCCTGGCCATCGCCCAGGCGGCCATGGAAGGCGTGGCCTTCACCCTGGCCCAGGCCGCGAGCCTTCTGTCCGGGTCCGGAGCCAAGCTTCTGGAGATTTCCATCCAGGGCGGCGGGGCCAAAAGCCTCCTCTGGACCCGCATCATCGCCGCGCTTCTGGAAAAGCCCCTCATCCGGCGCAAGGACCAGGGGGCCGGACCGGCCTTCGGGGCGGCCCGGCTCGCCCGCATGGCCGCCACCGGCGAACCGGCGCCCGCGGTCTGCGCGCCCCCGGAAATCCTGGACGAGATCGCGCCCGAACCGGCCCTGACGGCGGCCTACGCGCCCCTTTACGCCCGGTTTCGCGGGCTCTATCCCCTGTTGCGGGAAAGCTTCCGCCAGGCCGGAACGAACGGATAACCCGGCCAGACCCGGGTTCGGAAGCGATACATATTTATTTATGAAAAAAATAAATCATCATATATCATCGCATAGCGCCATTCGCGCGCACTGCGGGGAGCCATCATGCCGGATATCGTCATAGCGGGACTGGGCGAGGTTCTTTGGGACGTTCTGCCGGATTCCGAGGAAATCGGCGGCGCGCCGGTCAATTTCGCCTACCATGTGAACGCCCTGGGGGGGCGCGGCCTGCCCGTGTCCACGGTGGGGGACGACGAACGCGGGAGACGGGCCCTGGCGGAACTGGCCGCACGGGGCCTGGACGTGTCCGCCATAAGCATGGACCCCGGCCGCCCCACGGGCTACGTGGCCGCCAACGTGGACGAAAGCGGCGTGGCCCACTACGTCTTTCCCGACGACGTGGCCTGGGACAACCTGACCTTCAGCCCCGAAACCCTCGCCCGCGCCAAGACCCTGGACGGGGTCTGCTTCGGCAGCCTGGCCCAGCGTTCCCCGGCCTCCCGGGAAGCCGTCGTCCGGTTTCTCGCCGCCCTGCCCGAAAAGGCCCTCAAGGTGTTCGACGTGAACCTGCGCCAGACCTTCTATTCCAGGGACATCATCGCGGATTCGCTCAAGCGCGCGGACATCTTCAAGATCAGCGACGAGGAGCTGCCCATTCTTCGCTCCATGTTCGATCTTTCGGGCGATGACGCGAGCGTCCTGCACGCGCTCCTTCGCAGGCATTGCCTGCGGCTGTGCGTCCTGACCAGAGGATCCAAGGGCGGCCTGCTCGTCTCCCTGGACGCCATCTCGGACCACCCGGGCGTCACGGCCGAGGTGGCCGACACCATCGGCGCGGGCGACGCCTTCACCGCCGCCGTGGCCCTGGGCCATCTCCTGGGCCATACGCTCGACGCCATCAACGAGCGGGCCAACCGGCTGGCGGCCTACGTCTGCTCCAGGTCCGGGGCCATGCCGCCCATTCCCGAAGCCTACAAGCTCATCCGGGGCTGAGGTCCGCGCGGCGCGCTCCCGGCGCGGCGGTCCGTGAACCCGAACCCGTCAGCTTTTCAAAGGACGCCGCCCGACGCGCGGCCAACCGCCAAGGAGGCCATATGAAACGCAGCGAAATCAACGCGCACATCAAGGACGCCGAACGCTTTTTCGCGGACATGGGATTCAGGTTGCCGCCCTGGGCTTTCTGGGGGCCCGGAAAATGGAAGGGGCTCAAGGACACGGAGGTGGCGCGCAACAAGCTCGGCTGGGACATCACCGACTACGCCACAGGGGATTTCGAAAAAACCGGGCTCATCCTGTTCACCATCCGAAACGGCAACCTGGCAACGGGCGACCCCAAAACCTACGCGGAAAAGATCATGATCGTGGGCGAGAACCAGATCTGCCCCATGCATTTTCATTGGGCCAAACGCGAGGACATCATCAACCGGGGCGGGGGGGAGCTGGTCATCGAGCTTCACGGCTCAAACGAAGCCGAGGAATTCTCCGGAAAGCCGCTGACCGTGCAGGTGGACGGCATGCCGCGCGTGGTCGCCCCCGGCGGAACCGTGGTCCTGGCGCCCGGGGAATCCATCTGCCTGGAACCGGGCATGTACCACCGCTTCTACGGCGCCGGAGGCAAGGGGAAGGTCCTCACGGGCGAGGTCAGCTCGGTCAACGACGACGACGCGGACAACCGGTTCTACGAGCCCCTGCCGCGCTTTCCGGCCATCGAGGAGGACGAGGCCCCCTACCGGCTCCTGGTCAACGACTACCCGGCCTACGTCTAAAGGCGCCCATGCCCACGCTCGACCATCTCGCGGACCGCCATGTGGTCATCGACAAACGGCCCGGCCAGTACGCCGCCTTCCCGGACGTCTGTGTAAGCGCCGAGGGGCGGCTTTTCTGCGTCTACCGCGAGGCCGACAAGCATGTGGCCTCGCGCTCCATGCTCCTTTTGCGCGAGAGCGCGGATTCCGGAAAAACCTGGGGCGATATCCGCATCCTGGATGCGCGCCAGGGCCATTGCCCGCGCATCTCCCGGCTTTCGGACGACGCGCTCGTGGTGGTGGAGGACATGAACCGGTCGCTGTACCTAAGCTACGACCACGGCCGGACCTTCGCCGTCCGGCCGCTCGACGGACCGAGCCTGCCCATCCCGGACCGCATCCTGGAAATCGATCCCGAGACCTGGCTGACCACGGCCCATACCCACCGGGGAACCCATCCCCTGCCCAAGACCGGCCAGGCCCGCACGGAGCAGATGGTCTGCCGCTGCGGCCGGGGCGGCGCCGATTTCGGGCATTTGTCCGTCCTGGCTTCGGACCCCTGCCTCATGCTGTGCGAGGCGTCCATGGCCCGGCTGCCGGACGGCCGCATCCTGGCGCTTTTGCGGGAAAACAGCATGGTCTACGAGCCCATGTACGCCTGCGTAAGCGAAGACGAAGGCAGGACCTGGAGCCAGCCCATGCCCACGCCGCTCATCGGCCACCGGCCCTGCCTCGGCGTGACGGACGCCGGAAACCTGCTCGCGACCTACCGCAACGTGGGGCCGGACGGGGGCGTGGCCGCCTGGACCGGGGGGCTCGACGAACTGCTCACGGACTTCGCCGTACACGGCCGCACGCCATCCAAGGACAATCCCAGGCTGACCGGCGAAGGGCTGGTCATCGAGAACGAGGCCGGGCCCATGGCCTGCGCCCGCTACTGCCTGCGGCCCTTGACCGACCCGGAATACGCCGAGGCGCGACTTGCCTGCGAGGTGCGCGTGGACGCGGCGGACAAGGACGGCTGCGGGCTGCGTTTCGGCGGGCTGTGGTGGCGGTTTTTCCCGGACCGCATCGAACCGGAGAACCTGCCGCCCATCCCCCTGGAGCCGCTTTTGGAAGGGGCGTTTCATGCCCTGTCCTTTCACTACAAAAACGGCAAGACCGCCCTGTCCGTGGACGGAAAACGCCAGGCGGCCGTCGCCGCGGACCCGAAAAGCGCCGCAACCCGGGGCGTGGTCTTCGGAACGGTCTCGCCGTATGAGGACAACGGCGGCCGTCACGTCTGGAAATCCCTGACCCACCGGGTCATTGAGCCGCGCTACGGCCGCGACTACCGGTTCGACTGGAATTTCACCATGGGCATGCCCGACGCCTGGGCCCGGAAAAACGTGCTGGAGCTCGCCAACGACCGCTTCGCGGCGGCCATGGACTACGGCTATTCCGGCTGGACCGGGCTTCCTGACGGCCGTTTTTTCTGCGTCTACCATCTCGGAGGCGCAACCGGGGAGGATTACCAGCCCGGCCTGTCCAGCCACATCCGGGGAACCTTCATCGAACCAGGGGACTTTTCCGGCGCCTGAAACGTAGAGCGGGAAGGACGCCGCCGCGCCCTTCCCGCTTGCTCCCTCGAAAAAGGGCTTAGTTCCCGTGCGCCCCGAGCCAGGCCTCGCAGCGGGCCTTGGCGTTTTGCGCGATGTTTCCGTAGAAAAAAGCGTAGTCGTAGCGGTGGTAGATCGCTTCGCCGAGTCCCATCCTGAGCTGGTCCTCGATGGCGGGCCTGGGGATTTCCAGGCCGCCCGCGTCGTTGATCCGGGCCGGGGTGAAATGCTCGATCCTGACCGTCCTCCCGTCATTGAGCGTTATGCGCGCATAGCTGTCGAGGGAGGCCGGGGCCTCGGCCTTGTCCGTGGTCCAGGTGAGCGGATTGACGCACAGGGCGCCGGGCAGGATGGTGGGGGACTTGCCGCCCTTGCCCACCGTGTTCCAGGTGACGATCGCTCCGGTTTGGCTTGGCCGCTCCGCCAGCGGCAGGCCAAGGGCCGCGAGCCCCTCGGCGGTGAAGGTCCAGCCCGGCAGATAGGCGGCCACGAGCTTGTCGTCCGGGACGAGATCGCGGTGACGGGTCAAAAAGAGTTCGGTCACGTTGGAGCCCTGGCTGTGTCCGGCCAGGATGAAGGGGCGGCCCTTGTTGTCATGCTCCAGATAATAGGTGAAAGCCGCCAGCATGTCCGCTTCGGCCACGGCCAGATGGCGCTCCTTTTCTTCCGGGTCCATGCGCATGACCTCGATGGAAACCTGGCGGTAGCGGGGGGCGTAGACCGCGCAGCAGTCCGCGAAGGCCGAAGCCTGATCGGCCACGGTTCCGTCGGTCGCCGCGCGGATGGCGGGATCGGTGATGGGCGCGTTCAGGCCGAATTCCAGGGTTCCGTAGGTGGTGGGGTGCATGAAGAACACATCCACCGGCTTGGCGGGCTCGCCGGATTCGGGCAGGGCGCTCCATGAGGCCGGATCGGCGTAATCCGGCGCGGGCGGGGGCGCGAGCGTTTGCCCGCCCGGCCCGCCCGAAAAGACCGGATGGGCTTGCGACAGAAATACCAGCGCGCATACCAGCGCAAGAACAAACACTCTTCGCACCGCTTCCTCCGTTATTGCTTGCGCGAAACGGCGGCGCGAAGCAATCAGCGCGGCCGCGCTCACGATTTCACGCGCGATTCGCCGCATGACGCGGCTTTTCCGAAACGTATGCGCCATACCGCATTTCCGCTTCGCTTGCCAGGATGAATCCCTCTTGCGGACTCATCCTTGGCAGCGCCGCGCGGCCTCGCCAGTCCCTTGTCAAAGGGAGGCCCCGGCGGGATCATTGAGACTGATGCGCAATAGGTTTGACAGGAGGCCTCCGGCAAGGGGCTGGCGCCCCTTGGAACCCCATTATAATATCAAATAGTTATAGATTCTGGATCGAGCAGTGGCAGACGACCGGAGGATTGCGCGTCGGTCTCTCATTGGTCAAGGAAGGAGCGTCATGCAAGACAACGCCGCAAACCCCGCCCCCGGTCCCTGGGGCGGCCCAAATGGAGAGGACCGCGCGGAAATCGAAACCGCGCTGGCCCTTTTGGCCGTGGGGCCGGGAAGCGTCTTCGTGGACGCGGGCTGCGGCGGCGGACGCTTCGCCCTGGCGGCGTGCGCGCTTGCGGGCCCGTCCGGCCGGATCGCGGCCTTGGACAGCGACGGGAAATATCTCGGGGCCTTGCGCCGTGAGGCTGAGGCGCGCCGCTTCCGCAACGTCGTCATTCTCCGGGCCGACATGACCCGGGGCGTCCCTGTGGCCGCAAACGCCGCGGACGCCTGCCTGGCCGCCGGAGTCCTGCACATGCCCATGGTCTGGCGGGCGTTGCCGGACGTTTTCCGGGAATTCGCGCGCATCCTGCGGCCAGGGGGCCGGTTGGTGGTTTCCCTGCGCCTTCTGCGCGACGCCCCCGCAGGTCCGCCGAGCCCGGACGTTCGCGCCCGGCGCCGCCTGGAAGACGCGGCCGCCGCCTGCGGTCTCGCGCGCTTGGCGGAGCGCCCCTTCGGCTTTCAGCGCTTCCTGGCCTTTCAGAAGAGCTAGCGTCATCCAATCCGGCCCCCTGCGGCCCCGCCCCTTCCGGTCCATTTCCCTGCGGCCCCGCCCGCTCCGGTCCATCCCCCTGCGGCCCCGCCCGCTCCGGTCCATCCCCCTGCGGCCCCGCCCGCTCCGGTC
>CALGYO010000083.1 GCA_937934715.1 uncultured Desulfovibrionaceae bacterium
CGGGCAACCACCTGGGCATCCAGCCGCACGCCTACAAGGACATGATGGACTTCCTGTGCGAAGACATCGAGGCGGTCACCGGGATCAAGATCAATCCGCCGCTCAACAAGAAGGGCGCCGAGATCCTGTTCATCACTCCTTCGGGCGACATCTTCGCCGATCCGGGCATCTACACCTACATGGGCTACCTGATCCTGTTCGAGCACCTCGGACTGGACTACACCTGGAGCACCTACGCCTCGGAGGGCGGCAACTTCGGTCTGTTCACCTCCGATACGATGATGAAGAAGCTCAACGCCAAGATGTACGCCGAAGCCAAGCGCCTGGGCGTCAAGTGGATTCTGGGCGGCGAGTGCGGCCACATGTGGCGCGTCATCAACCAGTACATGCTCACCATGAACGGCCCGGCCGATTTCCTGGAAACCCCGGTCAGCCCCATCACCGGCACCAAGTTCGACGCGGCCGCCGGCACCAAGATGCTCCACATCGCGGAGTTCACGGCGGACCTCATCAAGCACAACAAGATCAAGCTCGATCCCAGCCGCAACGACAACCTGAAGGTGACCTTCCACGACTCCTGCAACCCGGCGCGCGGCATGGGCCTGTTCGAAGAGCCCCGCTACATTCTCAAGAACGTGTGCAGCGAGTTCTACGAGATGCCCGAGAACACCATCCGCGAGCAGACCTTCTGCTGCGGCGGCGGCGCGGGCCTCAACAACGAGGAGTTCGGCGAAACGCGCATCCGCGGCGGTCTGCCCCGGGGCAACGCCTTGAAGCATGTGCGGGACGCCCACGGCGTGAACATGCTCTCCTGCATCTGCGCCATCGACCGCGCCACCCTGCCGCCCCTGGCCAACTACTGGGCGCCCGGCGTCGGCGTGTGCGGCGTGCATGAGCTGGTCGGGAACGCCATCGTTCTTGACGGCGAGAAACAAAGAACGATGGACCTGCGCCAGAATCCCCTTCCGGGCTGTGAGGATGAGGAGGAATAAGCATGTACAACGCAAAGTATATCATCCCCGCGATGATCGTTTTCATCGCGCTCATGCTGTTCCCCTTCTTCTACGGAACGGGGACGCACAAATACGAGGTCCAGGTCGAGCTGCCCAAAGATCAGAAGGAATGCATCGAAGCCAAGGAAGTGATGCGCGAACGCCACATGCAGATACTCGACGAGTGGCGCAACGCGGTGGTCAGGGATGAGGTCAGGATCTACACCAACGCCAAGGGGAAGAAATTCTCCATGAGCCTGACCGACACCTGCATGACCTGCCATGCGGAGAAGGACAAGTTCTGCGACCGGTGCCACAACGATGTCGGCGTCAATCCCTATTGCTGGGATTGCCACAACATCTCGCCCGAGCAGAAGACGCCCATTCCCCCCGCGGCCGAGGCGCCCGCCGAGGGCGGCGGTCACTAGGCCGCAAACCATGACCATAATCACTTTCAAGGGGACGAATAGATGAAAAGCAGCAGAAGACAATTCATGAAGTTGGCTGCGGCGTCCGCCCTGGGACTGGGCGCGGGGAAGCTTGCCTTCATGGGCGACGCCCCTGCGTTCGCCTCGGACATCCCCACCGCCGCCACCTTCGAGCATCCGCTCAAGGCCAAACACTGGGGCATGGTGATCGACACCACGAAGTTCACCAAGGAACTCGTCGAGAAATGCGCCCACGCCTGCCGCAAGCAGCATAACGTGCCCGTCATCGAGGGCAAGAAGGAAGTCAAATGGTTCTGGGGCGGCACCTTCGAGGAAGCCTTCCCCAACCAGATTCCGGAGTATCTCTCGGAAGACGTGGAAAAGCGTGAGATTCCGCTTTTGTGCAACCACTGCGAATCGCCCATGTGCGTGCGGGTCTGCCCCACCCAGGCCACCTTCCAGCGCGCGGACGGCATCGTCATGATGGACATGCACCGCTGCATCGGCTGCCGCTACTGCATGGCCGGCTGCCCCTTCGGCGCGCGCAGCTTCAACTTCCAGAATCCCCGCCCGTTCATCAAGGATGAGGATTTCAATCCGAACTATCCCACCCGGACGCGCGGCGTCGTGGAGAAATGCACCTTCTGCACCGAGCTTCTGGCGGAAGGAAAGATGCCGGCCTGCGTGGAGGTTTCCGAAGGCGCCCTGACCTTCGGCGACCTGGGTGACGAAAACTCCGAGATCCGCCATCTTCTGCGGGAGAAGTTCACCATCCGCCGCAAACCGGACGCCGGCACCAAGCCCAGCGTCTACTACATCATATGAGGTGCGACCATGCTCGAAAAAGCGCTTAAAGGAAGTCCCCGGTACTGGGGAACCCTCGCCGGCCTGATTGGGCTCATCGCCCTCGGCTCCGGATTCTGGATGTACCAGCTCACCAACGGCCTGGTGATCACCGGTCTGTCCAGGGACGTGTCCTGGGGATTCTACATCGCCCAGCTCACCTACTTCGTCGGCGTGGCCGCCTCCGCGGTCATGCTGGTGCTGCCGTACTATTTCCACCACTTCAAGCAGTTCTCCAAGATGATCATCCTGGGCGAGTTCCTCGCCATACCGGCGGTCATCATGTGCATGCTCTTCGTCGTGGTGGACCTCGGCCAGCCCCAGCGCATGCTGAACATCATCATCCACCCCACGCCCAACTCGATCCTGTTCTACGACATGATCGTGCTGAACGTGTATTTGCTGCTCAACATCGTCATCGGCTTCATCTCCCTGCAGGCCTTCCGCAACAAGATGGATCCGCCCAAGTGGATCAAGCCCGTCATCTACCTTTCGGTGATCTGGGCCTTCTCGATCCACACCGTGACGGCCTTCCTGTACGCCGGCCTGCCGGGCCGCCATTACTGGCTCTCCGCCATCATGGCCGCCCGCTTTCTGTCCTCGGCGTTCTGCTCCGGTCCCGCGCTCCTGCTCCTTCTGACCTTCCTGCTCAAGGCCCTCACCGGCTTCGATCCGGGCAAGAAGGCCATCAAGGGACTGGCCTTGATCATCACCTATGCCATGTGCATCAACGTGTTCTTCTACCTGCTTGAGCTCTTTACCGCTTTTTACAGCAATATGCCCGGCCACATGGACCCGATCATCTACCTGTTCTCCGGTCTGCACGGCCACAACGATCTGGTGCCCTTCATGTGGACCGCCACGGTGCTGGGCCTGGGAAGCCTGTTCTTCCTGATTCCCACCAAGTTCCGCGAGAATCCCCCGGCGCTGATCGTGGGGCTGATCATGCTGGTCATCGCCACCTGGATCGACAAGGGCATGGGCCTTATCATCGGCGGTTTCACGCCGAACCCCTTCGAGGAAGTGACCGTGTACCTGCCGACCTTCCCGGAACTCATGGTTTCGCTCATGGTCTTTTCCATCGGCGCGCTGGTCCTGACGGTGCTGTGGAAGATCGCGGTGGAAGTGCGGGTGGAGGTCGAAGGCTGCAACCATTCCCTGGTTCCGCCCAAGGCCGAGTAACCCGGATTCACCACGTTCGCTGGTTCATACGAGCCATAAGGCCCGTCTCCGAAAGGAGGCGGGCCTTTTTTGCGTTGCGGAAGTATCGCGTGCCCGTCGGCCTTCCCGGAACGCATGGTCCCGCTCATGATCATTCCTCTTGGCGCGCTGGTTCTGACGGCGTTGTGGAAGATCGCGATAAAAGTGCGGGTGGAGGTCGAAGGCTGCGTCTTCCATGTGGAGCCTTTCCCCGGCGAACGCAGGGGCCGTCGGCGGCATGACCTCAACGCGCATCGACCGCATCCGTGCGCTTTCTGGGCTGGAAGGCGCCTGTGGCAAGGGCGGCGGCGCTTTTGTATTGTGACGGCCCAGTCAGAGAAGCGGGAAACGGGGGAAGGGGCTGCGCGCGGCCGGACAGGCTCTTGCTTGGCAACAAACCCTGCTCGCGGCGGCGAGAGAGTAGCGCGTGGACGGACGCCAACGAGAACTGTCATTCATGACAGCGTTTCAACGATGAGGGGGCTTCGCGAGGGTGGATGGACACAGCCGGCGAGGGCGAAGCGCTCCCCCACGAAGGGGTCGCGCGCGGCCGGACAGGGCGTTGGCGGGCGTTTGCGCGGCAAGAACGGCTGGGGGCGGCTCGTGGTTCGCCTGGGGCGTTTTCGCCGCTCTCGGGACCGCCTGGCCGGTTTTGGGCCAACCGGACGCCAGGGCGCAAGAAACGCGCGGGCAAGGGGACGCGCTCCCCCCGGCCATGCGGGGATAGTCCCACGCGGACCGGCGGCCGCGCCCATGCGGTCCGCGGGAATGACTCCGCCGCTGGTCCGCCGGGAAGCTGCTACGGTCAGTCCTTGTCTTCCTCGCGCACGAGATCCAGGAACTCGCGGCCTTCGCCCGGATAGATGCGGCGTTCGGCGGGCGGGGTGGGGGTCTTCACCTCGGGCCAGACGCCCGGAACCGGGTTGGGGCCTTCCTGGGCGGTCCTGGACGGCTGCTTGTCCACCATGGCCGGGGACGAGCGTATGTCCACGCCCGGGGTGGGGCAGGAGAATTCGATGGCGATGTTGTTGGGGTCAAAGGAATAGAGAGAGAAAATGAAGCCGTGGTCAAGAATTTCAGAGGCCCAGAATCCGGCGGCCTCGAGCTTGTCCTTGAGCGCCCACAGGTCATCCCGGCTTTGCACGCCGATGGATACGTGGTCAAAGGCGTACCGGCCCTTGACCGGTACGCCGTGGTCCTTCAGCTCGAGGGGCTCGACTCCGGGCCACTCGAAAAAGGCCAGCATGTCCACGTCGGAGATTTCGAAGAAATAATGCCTGTATCCGGCCCGGCCCAGCCCGGCCACCAGACGCATGCCCAAAAGGTCGCGCCAGAAGCGCACCGTGGCGTCCATGTCCCCGGTGGCCATGGCCAGATGATTGACTCCCGTGTAGCGCATAGGTCCTCCCTGGCTCGCCACGGGCGGCCCCGAGGCTTATTTCAGGCCGATGGACGCGGGATAGAATTCGCCCTGAAAGACGATCTCGGCCGCGCCGCGCAGATAGGTTTGCCCATCGACGATGGCGATGCCCAGGCGTTCCTTGCCTGTGGTCGTCACTTCCACGGCGTTGTCCGTCAGCCCAAGGGCGTTCGTCACCACCACGCAGGCCACAGCCCCCGTGCCGCAGGCGTAGGTTTCGTCCTCGACCCCGCGCTCGTAGGTGCGCAGGTTGATATGGCTTCTGTCCACGATCTCGATGAAATTGGCGTTGGTTCCGGCCGGGGCGAAATGCGGATGAAAGCGCGTCGTGGCGCCCAGCTCGCGCACCGGGGCGCGCTCCAGGCTGGGCTCGATGATGACGGTATGGGGCACGCCGGTATCCACGAAATGGGCTTCGACCTTGCGGGCGCCGAGGTCGAGATCGATGTTGAGCTCAAGGTTTTTGGGCGGGGTGAGCCGCACCCGCACCTCGTTGGAACCGGGGAAGACCTCGGCCTCGATGTCCCCGGCGTCCGTGCCCAGGACGTGCTTCTCCGGGGCCATGCCCAGAAGGTAGGCCAGGCGCGTGGCGCAACGCGCGCCGTTGCCGCACATCTCGGCCCGGGAGCCGTCCGCGTTGTAGAAATGCCAGATGTAGTCCGCCCGGGAGCCCTCGGGCGCATGGTCCAGGAGGATCATGCCGTCGGCGCCCACGCCGAAGGCCTTGCGGCAGACGGCCCGGGCCCAGTCGGCCATGACCTCGCGGGAAAGCCGCAGTTGGCGATTGTCCATGAGAACGAAATCGTTGCCGCAACCCTGCATCTTGAAAAACGGAACGCCCGTTCCCAGTACCGCGTCAAGCATCATGCGTCAGGCTCCTTGCAAAACATAAGATGCCTCCTTTTAACAGAAGCCGCAAACCCCGTCGAGAGGCAGGCGGGGGGGCCGTCCGGGCTGAGGTTCTCGATGAGGAGCGGCATGGCCCTCAAACGCCGCCCTGACGCCATGGCCCGGCTATGGACCGTCTATGGACTGGGCATGGATGGGTTGGACCCGCGTATGAAGAAACGAGAAGCGGGCGCTCGCAGGGAGGACAAGCCCGTTACGCTGCGAAGCGGAGGCGGAAAGGAAGGAACGCGCCAGGTTGTAACGGGCGGCAAAGAACGGCTTTCAAGACACGGTGGGGCGATACGCAAAATCCCAGGCGGTCCAAAGGGCATCCTCGTTGCGCCCGGCGGGGCATGCGGACCCAGCTAGAACTGCAGACCCGGAGCGCGGGCGGCGCGCAGCAGGCGGGCGATTTCGGCCAGGGTCTCGGGTTCAGGCAGGTTCAGGGCGCTGGTCAGGGTCTTGAGCCAGTCTTCCTTCACCTCCGGCCCCTTGATGACCGTGATCTTGCCCTTGAGGCCGCAGAGCTTTTTGAGAGCGTTCAGGGCTTCCTCACGGCCGCCGAGTTCGTCCACCAGGCCGATCTCCTTGGCCGCGCGGCCGGTCATGGCCCGGCCGTCGGCGATAAAACGCCGGGATTCCTCAGAGAGATGGCGATTTTCCACCACGGCGGAGGTGAACTGGTCAGCCAGATCGGCGATGAGGGCCTCGATGTAGGCTTTTTGGGCCGGGGTCATGGGCTTGAAGGGAGAGCCCGCGTCCTTGAGCTCGCCGCTGGTGAACGACTGGTAGGAGACGCCGAGCTTGCCCATGAGCTCCTGGAAATTGGCGTACTGGGAAAGGACGCCGATGCTGCCGGTGATGGCGCCGGGATTGGAGTAGATGAGCCGGGCCGGGCAGGCGGCGTAGTAGCCGCCGCTGGCCGCCACAGAGGAAAAGGAGGCCACCACGGGCTTTTCTTCGCTCAGGCGTTTTATGGCCTGATAGATTTCCTGGGAAGGGCCGAAGGCGCCGCCCGGCGAGTCCACGCGAATGAGCACGCCCTTGACGTCGTCATTCTCGCGCAGCCTTTTGACGAAGGCCACGATGTCCTCGGAGGCCTTGATCTCGCCTTCAATATTGACCTGCCCCAGGCTCTCGCCCCCGATGAGAGAGGCCACGCCGTCCTCCTCGGGGCCGAGGAAATGGAAAACGGCCATGGCCCCCGTAAAGAGGGCCACGGCCGCGATGATGATCAGGAAGCCGAAGATCGCCGGATGGCGCTGGCTGAAGGCGGGTTTATTGCCCATCCTCTTCCAGCTTGAGGCGCAGAAGCTCGCCCAGGTTGCTTCCGGTGTCGCCGGGGCCGGCGGTGCGGAAGTCCTTGGCCTTCTTCTTGTCCTCTTCGTCCTTGATGGCTTTGATGGACAGGCCGAGTCTGCGCTCGTCCGCGCTGACGTGGATGACTTTGGCCTCGATCTCGTCGCCTTCCTTGTAGATCTCGGAGGGCGTCTTGACCTTCTTGCGGCTGATCTCGGAGACGTGGACCAGGCCTTCGATGCCTTCCTCCACTTCCACGAACAGGCCGAAGTCGGTGATGTTGGTCACCATGCCCTTGACCATGGCGCCGACCGGGTAGGTGTCGGGCACGCGGGTCCAGGGATCGTCGGAGAGCTGCTTGATGCCGAGGGTGAACTTCTCGTTTTCCTTGTCCACGGTCAGGACCTTGGCCCGCACGGTGTCGCCCACGTTGTACAGCTCGTTGGGATGGCGGATCTTCTTGGTCCAGGAGATGTCGGACACGTGGATCAGGCCGTCGATGCCGTCCTCGATGCCGATGAAGATGCCGAATTCGGTGATGTTCTTCACCTGGCCCTCGAGCACGGTGCCCTCGGGGTACTTTTCGGCGACCACGTCCCAGGGGTTGGGCCGGACCTGCTTCATGCCGAGGCTGATGCGCTTTTTGTCGGAATCCACGCCGAGCACGATGACCTCGACCTCGTCGCCCACATGGACCATCTGGGAGGGATGGCGCAGCTTGCGGGTCCAGGACATCTCGGAGATGTGCACCAGGCCCTCGACGCCGGCTTCGAGTTCGACGAACGCGCCGTAATCGACCAGGTTGGTCACCTTGCCGGACAGGCGCGTGCCCTCGGGATACTTGCCGGCGATGTTCTCCCAGGGGTCGGAGACGAGCTGCTTCATGCCAAGCGAAACCTTCTGCTTCTCCTGGTCGAAGGACAGCACTTTCAGTTCCAGTTCGTCGCCCAGGTGCACCAACTCCTTGGGATGCTTGATGCGCTTCCAGGACATGTCGGTGATGTGCATGAGGCCG
>CALGYO010000084.1 GCA_937934715.1 uncultured Desulfovibrionaceae bacterium
GCATACGAGCTGTAGCCGTGACTGGAGTTCAGACGTGTGCTCTTCCGATCTCACAGAGCCGTCTGGGAGGCCATGCCGAGCGCGGTCAAAAACGCGGCCAGATCCCTGGAAAAGGCCGCCCCGCCGAACATGCCCGCCAGCACGCCCAGGGAGGTGACCCCAAGCTGGACCGAGGAGAGAAAGCGGTCGGGATGTTCAGCCAGACGCAAGGCCCGCCGGGCGCCCCGCCTGCCTTGCCCGGCCAGCCGGACCAGGGCGCCCTTGCGGGCGGTGAGCACGGCCAGCTCGGCCAGGGCGAAGAACCCGTTCAGACAGGCCAGAAGACAAATCGCCCCTAATTCCAGGAAAAATTCGCCCATGTCCGTGGCATAAACGGCGCGGGCCCAAAGCGCAAGCGCGGCCGTCCTCCGGGACGGGCGCCTCTCGCCCCCCCGGCGCTATGCGGGATGGGGCGCGCTTTCCTTGGCACGAAGGGCCGGGATTCTCAACAGCGCCCGGCTCAGGAGGACGGGGTGATGGTCACGTCGCAGCGCAGGCCTTCCTTCAGGATCTTGTCCGGATTGGGCAGCAGCAGTTCCACCTCGTAGAAGGACGGCTGCTGGAGCATGGCGGGCTGGGCCACGTAGGAGACCTTGTTGATGGTGGTCTCGAAGGTCTTGTCAGGCATGGTGTGAAAAACGATGCTGGCCTTGTCGCCGGCCTTCAGGTTCTGGGCCTTGATTTCGTGGACGGCGCATCGCACCACGATGGGATCGAGCACGCCGACCAGGAAAAGCGGCGTGCGGGTATTGAAGATCTTTCCCACCCGGGCGTCGAAATTCATCCAGATCACCGTGCCGGAAAGCTGGGAACGGATGTACCCTTCCTTGGGAAAGATCATCTTTTCCACGTTCTTGCCGTAGGTGGATTCCGTGATCTCGAGCTGGTCCTTGTACTGACGCTTCTCTTCATTCAGGATCTGCTCGATGTAGTCGCGCTGCTTGAGCTGCACGTCGATCTGGCCGAGATTGTCCTCGATCTCCTGGGGGGAAACCGACTGGTAGCGCATCATGCGCTCCTGTTCGGAACGCTTGACCCGCAAGGCGTCCAGAGCCCTGTTCACTTCCGAAAGCAGATACTCGTAATACTTCAAATCCGCCTTGGACAGCTTCTGCTTTTCCGCGATGACGTTCTCGATGGGGATTTCGTAGGTGGCCAGGACCTGTTCCTCCTGAACCTCCTGACCGATGTTGACCAGCACCTTGGTCAGCTTGATCGTGCTGATGTCGAGCCCCTGCATGGCGACGTCCTGGCCCCCTTCGGAGGATTTCTTGTTCTCGATCCGCATGGTCGGATTTTCCAGGATGTCCTTGCGGCGCTCTCCCTTGTCCTCTCCCTTGTTGGGGGAATTCACGTAATATTTCACGGGACAATAGGTCTTCCCCGTCACGGTGAAGGCGCCGCCCGCGTCCTGGGCGAAGGCCGGACGAGCGAAAAACGCGAGAGCGGCGAGACAGCAAAAGACAAGAATGTGTTTCATGATGCATCCGTACGGCGAAGCCGCATCCTGACGGCGTACTGTTTTTCGCGACGGCGCCCCCCGCCGCCAAGGAGATCCGGTCAAACCGAACAGCCTCATACCCTCCAACGCAAAGGGACGCAAGAAAGCGAATGCGCCGCAAGCGCGCGGGACGACCGGCGCCTTCGCCCCGCTTCAGGCGAAAGCCCGTCCTCTTGCTCCCTCCCGCATACGCCCATGCCTACCCGTCTCCCATTACAACCGCCTGAATGCGGACTCTCATCTTTGTAAGGAACGCGGGCCGGGCGCCGTCTCACGGTTTGCCCGCCAATCCGAACCGCTTCATCTGATTCCAGATCGTTGTCCGCGAAAGCCCCAGAATTCTGGCTGCTTCCGACTGATTCCCCCCTGCGCGCCCCAGGGCCTGGACCAGACGTTCCTTTTTGATGGCTTCAAGGTCCTCGACCACGGGCGCCTCGGCCCGGGCCTTTTCCGCCTTTCCGGCGATGTCCCGGGGCAGGTCCCAGGCCTCCAGCATGTCGCCCCGGCAGGCGATGAAGGCGTATTCGAAGGCGCTGCGCAACTCCCTGACGTTGCCCGGCCAGTCGTAGCCGGTCAGAAGCCCCATGGCTTCCGGGGAAATGCCGCGAAGATTCTTGCCGCTTCGCAGGTTGATCCGCCGGAAAAAGGATTCGGCCAGAAGCGGAATGTCGTCCCGGCGCTCGCGAAGGGAGGGCATGCGGATGGGGATCACGTTGATGCGGTAATAGAAATCCCGGCGAAAGGCGCCCTCTTCGATGAGCGCCGTCAGGTCGCGGTTGGTGGCCGAGATGATCCGGGCGCCCACGGGGATGGGCTTGTGATCCCCCACCCGCTCGATGACCCGGTCCTCCAGTACGCGCAAGAGCTTCACCTGGGTGCTCAGCGGCACGTCCCCGATCTCGTCCAAAAACACGTCCCCGTCGCCCGCCGCCTCGAACCGGCCGGTCCGGTTGCGAAAGGCGCCCGTATAGGCCCCCTTCACGTGGCCGAACAGCTCGCTTTCAAGAAGGGACTCGTTGAGCGCAGCGCAGTTGACCTTGATGAAGGGCTTGTCCGCCCGGTTACCGGCCGCGTGCACGGCCGCCGCCGCCAGCTCCTTGCCCACGCCGCTTTCGCCGTAAATGATCACCGGCGCGTCCGACTGGGCGGCGTTTTCGATCATGTCGTAGACCCGCAGCATGGCGGGCGAACGGCCGATCAGGCCGTGAAAGACGTCCGCCGCCTGCAGTTCCTTGCGGAAGGTGGCGATCTGCGTCTCCTTTTCGAGGAGCCCGGTCACGTCCGTCATGGTCTCCACCGCGCCGATGACCACGCCCGCGCCGTTTTTCAGGACCGAGGCGTTCTTCAGCACGTGCACGGCGGAGCCGTCCTTGCGGCTGATGGAGCAGCGTTGTTTGCGCAGCTCTCCCTTCTGGAACATGACGCACCAGTGGCAGCTCTCGTTTTCCCGGGCGATGTCGCAGGAGGTGCAGTTGATGACCGTGCAGGGCGCGCCCACCAGTTCCTCGCGGGGATAGCCCGTGATTTCCATGAACGCCCGGTTCACGGACACGATCCTGCCCCTGGGATCCACGATCATGACTCCGTCCTGAATGGTGTCCACCACGGTCCGCCAATAGGTCTCCAGGTCCTGGGGCGACATGCGTCCTCCTGTTCCGAATGTTTACACATCACCTGTTCATCTCATTAACAGTTGAACAGATCCCGGGCAAGCCCAATCCACCCCGCTCCGGATCCAGTCGACCCACTCGAGTCGCTAAACGCAATTATTCTCATTGGTTAAAAATATATCTTCCGGAAAGGGAAAAACCCTCGCCCCTGGCACGCAATCAGCAAAGGGTAAACAAAACATCGCAAACATTCCGCGATGACCGGAGATGAGGCATGTTTCGGATTGATGTACGAAACACCATCGCGCCGCTTGCCATCCTGCAGATACGGGATGAGATGAAAAGCAAGCCGGATACGGGTTCAATCACCGTACTTTGCGAGGACGTCTCTTTCATAGAAGACATGAAAAACATCATGCAGGATTACGAGTTCACCATCAACTTCATGAAAAACCATGGCGACCATCTGACCGTCGCCATGTTCTACAAACAAGCATAACGAACAACACAAACCGGAATAACGCAAAAGGAGCCCGCCATGTCCGAGATCGATCTTTCCTCCGTCGCCGTAAGCGCCACCGCCGACGCCAGAGGCAGCGCCTGCCCCGGCCCTCTGCTCGAAGCCAAAAAAGGCATCGGCAAGGTCAAGGTCGGCGAAATTCTTGAGATCTTTTCCAACGACTCCGGCACCCGCACGGACATCCCGGCCTGGGCCAAGAAGGTCGGCCACGAGTACCTGGGGGTTCTCCCTGTGGATGGGTACGACAAGCATTTCGTGCGCCGGAAGAAGTAACGGAGCCCGCCATGGGAACGCGAACAAGCGCCAAGGCGCAAGGAACGATCCTGATTCTGGCCACCGAGAGCTGCGCCTATCCGGGCGCGGACTCGGTGGGCCAGGCCCACTCCTCGTACCCGGCCAACGCCTACATCCTGAAGGTCAAGGCGCCGGTGCTGTTTCCCGAGCGCTTCTACATCGACTGTTTCAGGAAGGGGGTCAGCGGGATCATCATCATGTCCTGCGGCGAGGAATGCCCCTATGAGGGCGCGTACAAGGCGCTGGCCAAGCGCGTGGACGCCATCTACGCCCTCATGAAGGAACACGGGATCGACATCAGACGGCTGCGGCTTACGGCCATATGCACGGTGTGCAACCGGGCCTTTTTGAACGAAGTCAACCAGATGAACGCGATCGTCCAGGAATTGGGGCCGCCGGTCTTCGACCAGGCCGCCGAAGCCTAGACCATCCGTTCCGGCGGGGCCGCGCACAGCGGACCGTCCAGCCTTTGGGAGCGCGACATGGACGCCCAACGGGAATATGCGCGGGAATACGCGTTCGACGCCGTCGTCATCGGCGGCGGCATAGCCGGACTCCAATCCGCCCTTGATCTCGCGGATCAGGGATACAAAACGGCCGTGGTGGAAAAAGACGCCTCCATCGGCGGAAAGATGATCCGGCTCTCCAAGGTGTTTCCCACCCTGGACTGCGCCAGCTGCATCACCACGCCGAAGATGGCCGCCGCGGCCCACCACGAGAACATCACGCTTTTCACCTATTGCGACGTGAACGAGGCGAAGCGCGAAAACGGCCGGGTCGAGGTCAGGATCACCCAGCGTCCGCGCTATGTGGACATGGACAAATGCATCGGCTGCCGCAAATGCGAATACGCCTGCCCGGTCCTGGTCCCGGACGCGGAACAGGGCGGTTTTTCCGGCCGCAAGGCCATCCGCATCCCCTTTTCCAACGCCATTCCGCAAAAAGCGGTCCTGGACGTTGCGAACTGCATGCTCTGCGGCAAATGCGCCAGCGTCTGCCCCACCGGGGCCGTGGTCTACGGCCAGAAGCCAGAATCCTTCGTCATCAAGGCCGATACGGCCGTGCTGGCCACCGGCTTCGAGCTGAATTCCCGGCTGGACAAGCCCCAGTACGGACTCGGCCAAATCCCAAACGTCATCGACGCCATGCAGATGGAGCGCCTGCTCGCCCCCCACGGCCCCTATGGCCGGGTACTGCGGCCTTCCGACGGCAAGGTTCCGGATTCCATCGCCTATGTGCAGTGCGCGGGCTCCCGCGACGCCAGCATGGGCGTGTCCTATTGTTCAAGGGTCTGCTGCATGTACGCCATCAAGCAGGCCATGCTCCTTTCGGGCGCTCTGCCCCTGGCGGACATCACCATCTATTACATGGACATCCGGGCCTTCGGCAAAAACTACGAGCAGTTCTACCAGAACGCCAAGGCCATGGGCATCGAGTTCGTCAAGGCCAAGGCCGCCTGGCTGGACGCCGGGGAGAACGGTTCGGTGGCCGTGCGCTACGAGGATCAGCTCGAAGGCGGCGCGGCTACCCGGGAGCACGACCTGGCCGTTCTCTCCATGGGCATGCTGCCCGGCTGGTCGCCCAGGGGCGTCTGTCCGGTGGACGTGGCCGGCGACGGGTTCCTCAAGACCCTGCGGCCCAAGACCAATCCTTCCCTGACCACCCTCGAAGGCGTGTTCACGGCCGGAACGGCCGCCGGGCCCAAGGACATCGTGGACACGATCACCGAGGCGGGCGGCGCGGCCATGGAAGCGGCCAAGCATCTTCTTTCCCGCCAAACCGGCGGCGTCTCGCTGCGGGAGGCCGATCATGAGTGATTTGAAACAAACAGCCTCCGGCGGCCAGCCCGCTTCCGGCTGTCCGGCGGACGAGGCCAGAATCGGCGTGTACATCTGCCACTGCGGCGGCAACATCTCCGACCACGTGGACGTGGAAGCCGTGCGCGAGCGCATGGAGAAGATGCCGGGCGTGACCGTGTCCAGGACCAACATGTTCATGTGTTCGGACCCGGGCCAGGAATCCATCATGGAGGACCTGAAAAGCGGCCTGGTCAACCGGGTGGTGGTGGCCTCCTGCGCCCCCAGCCTGCACGAGACCACCTTCCGGGCGGCCATCGCCAGAGCGGGCGGCAATCCCTACCAGTACGAACACGCCAACATCCGCGAACAGGTCAGCTGGGTCCACCACGGCGCCCCGGCCACGGACAAGGCCACCCGGCTCATAAGCGCCGCCGCGGGCAAGGCCAGGCTGCTCACGCCGCTGACGCCCATCCGGGTAGAGGCCCAGCGCCGGGCCCTGGTCATCGGCGGCGGCGTGGCGGGCATGCGGGCCGCCCTCGACCTGGCCGCCCAGGGCGTGCGTACGGATCTCATCGAGCTCTCGCCCTACCTCGGCGGCGGATTGGCCCGGCTGGACAAGCTCGCTCCCCACGGCGAGGACGCGGCCGGAATCGTCAGGGAGCTGGCCGGTAACATCCTGAGCGACCCTCTGATCACGACGCATTGCCAGGCCAGGCTCACCGCCTTCGGCGGCTATGTCGGCAAATTCTCCGTGGAAATCTCCCCGGCCTCCAGGACCGCCCGGGCCCAGGAGGCCGCCCCGGGCGCGTTCGTCCCGGGCAAGGGGGTCCTTGGCCCGGCGCAGGCCCCGGGCGCGCCGGAACGCTTCGACGCGGGCGCGGTGGTCATGGCAACGGGTTTTTCCTCCTACGCGCCGCAAAAAGGGGAATACGGCTTCGGCGACAACGCGGAAGCCGTCACCCTGCCCCGCTTCATCGAGGAGCTGAAAAACGCCCAAACCGCCCCCGACGGCATGCTCCGTCTGGGGAGCAGGCCCGTGCGCTCCCTGGCCATCATCCACTGCGTGGGCAGCCGCCAGATTCCGGGCGTGCACGAGGAAGGCCCCTCGGGCCATCTCAACGAACACTGCTCGCGCACCTGCTGCGCCGCCTCCATCAATGCGGCCCTGACCGTGCGCAAGACCTTCCCGGCCACCCGGGTCTACGAACTCTACCGGGACATCCGCACGTACGGCCGGGGCCAGGAAGAGATGTACGCCGAGGCGTCCGCCGAGAAGGTCACGTTCCTGCGCTTCGACGTGGAATCGCCGCCCGAGGTGGTCCGGGTCAACGGACAGTATCCCCTGGAAGTGCGGGTCAGGGACGAGCTGACCTTCGGCGAGAACCTGGAGCTGCCCGTGGACCTGGTGGTTCTGGCCACGGGCATGGAGCCCGCGCCCATCCGCGACCTCATCGACATGCTCAAGCTGCCCGTGGGCGCTGACCGGTTCCTGCTGGAAACCCACCCCAAGCTGCGGCCGGTGGAGCTGCCCGTCGCGGGGGTCTATCTGGCCGGAACCTGCCAGGCGCCTATGGATGCGGGGGAGGCGGCGAACGCGGCCTCCTCGGCGGCCGCCAAGGCCGGAGCGCTTCTGCGCAGAGGCTTCGTGGAGCTCGATCCCTTCGTGGCCGAGGTGGACCCGGCTCGCTGCAAGGGAACCGGCGCCTGCGTGGACGCCTGTCTGAACGAGGGCGCCCTGCGGCTCCAAGAAACGGAGATCGGCGGCGAGAAGGTCATGCGGGCCGTGGTGACGCCCGCCTTGTGCCTGGGATGCGGGGCCTGCGCGGCGGTCTGTCCGGAGGGCGCCATCAACGTGAGCGGATGGACCCTCGAACAGTACGAGGCCATGGTGGACATGATCCTGTCCGAGGCGGCCTTCGCAGTCACGGCGGACGAGTCCGTTTCCGCCTCCCCCGAACCGGCCGAAGCCGCCGTCTGATCCGCCCTGGATCGCCCCGGATCACTCCGGATCGGCCCGGATCACAAGGAGAAGTCCCATGACGAACAATCCCACGAACGCGATTCTTTCCAAGGAAGCCCTGAAGGCCCTGCGCGAGGAACGCAAGGAATGGATCGCGGCGGCTTCAGCCGCTTCCAGGGAAAGCAGAAAGGCGCTCAAGGCCGTGCGCGAGCGCCTGGCCCAATCGAGCGCCTCCATCCCGGAAATCGCCGCCTCCACCGGCCTGCCGCCGGACAAGGCGCTGTGGCTCGTGGCCACCATGAAAAAATTCGGCGAGATCGCCGAGCAAGAGCTCGACGACGGCTATTACCGCTACGCCCTGATCGCGAAGGACGTCGAAGACGCCCCGGATCAGGCGGAATAAGCCGGGCGGCGAGGCGCGGCCCCGGGCGTTCACGTCCCGGGCCGGGCCTCCCCCGGGTTGCAAGGAGGAGAGGCATCATGAGCGCGGTCAACCCCGCTTTTCTCGACGAACTCGAGGCCTACGGCGAAAACGCGGGCGCCTTGTGCTTCAACTGCGGAACCTGCGCGGCCGTCTGCCCCCTGGACGGAGGCCATTTTCCCCGGAAGATGATCCGCTACGCCCAGATCGGCGCCGTGGACCGCATCCGCGAAGAATCCCGGGAGCTGTGGCGCTGCCTGCATTGCGGGCTGTGCACCCAAACCTGCCCCAGAGGGGCCAACCCCGGCGAGGTCATCCTCACCCTGAAGCGGCTTTTCGCGGCCGAGTGGAGGAAGTCCTGATGTACGAGCCAAAGGACATCATCGCGATACTGGCGAACAACGTGCGAAAGACCATGAGCCCCTTCGGCATTCCGAAATCCATGGTCAACGGCTGGTGGAAGGAGGAGAGCCTCCCGCGAAACGGGGAGACCCTCCTCGTGACCGGGCTCATGTACCAGCTCGTTCCCTTCATCGAGACGGCCACCACATGGCTGGCGCGCTACGAGGACGCGAAGTGGGCGGAATATCTGCCCTATTCCCGGTTCGTCCCGCCCCGGCTTTCCGGCCTGGGGCTGGCCATGATCACCCCGGCCGAGGCCAAACGCAAGGCGGCCGGGCATTTGAAGAACATCGTCAAGGCCATGCGCGCCTCGGGACGGCGCTTCGGTTACCAGCCCGAGCTCGACGAATACAGCGGCATCCTGCTCTACGACCTGGGCGACCAGGAAGGCTTCGTCCGCCACGCCAAACGCGTGGCCGCCAGGCTCAAGGGCGCGGGCGTGACCAGCATCGTGACCGTGGACCCGCACACCACCTACGCCCTCAAGGTCCTCTACCCCAAATACGCGGACGCCTCTTTCGAGGTGCGCGCCTATTTCGAGGATCTGAACCTGAGCGGAGCCCACGCCGGGGAAACGCTGTCCATCCACGATCCCTGCTTCTACGGCAGGTACCTGGAGCTCTCCGGCGCCTCCCGCAAGGCGTTGGGGAATCTCGGCTACGCCTGCGCCGACGCCCGCCGCAGCGGTCTTTTCACGAGCTGTTGCGGCGGTCCGGCGGAATCCATCTCCCCCAAGCTCGCCTCCCGGATCGGCGCCAAACGCGTGGAAGCGCTTGGCGGCTCCGGCGAGCGCATCGTGACCATGTGTCCCATTTGCCTGCACAACCTGGAAAAGGCGGGCGCCGACGTGACGGATCTGTCCACGGTCCTGGCCGGCGGCCTCAAAACGGCCTGAACCCTCAACCGCGAAAAAGAAGGAAACGACCATGTCCGAGAAGCAGGATAAGATTTTGTATATCGGCACCCATGCCAACGACAATCCCGAAAAGGCCCATCTTCCCTTCGTGCTGGCCAACGCCGCCCTGGCCATGGACATAGAGGTCACGGTGGTTCTGCAGACCAACGGGGTGTATCTGGCCAAGAAAGGCTTCGTGGAGAACATGGTGAACGCCGGAGGCTTTCCCCCGCTGGCCACACTGATGGAGAGCTTCAAGGAACTCGGCGGCATACTCAAGGTCTGCAAGCCCTGCATCGCCGAGCGCCATATCAACGAGGACGATCTTATCGAAGGCGCCGAGGTCACGGCCGGGGGCGCCCTCAACGTGGCCGCCATCGAGGCCGACGCGGTGCTGGTTTTCTAGCTTCGCCCACGCGACGGAAAAACGGGGGACGGCCGGCGCCGTCCCCCGTTTTTTCGCGTATGCGCGGCCGCGTTTTTTTCAGGTGAAGGACGGGTTCATCGTCATGCGGCGCGGCTACGGGGACAAGCCGACGTTCGTGCGGCCGCATGGCCCGCCGCTGACGGAAAATGAGACTGCCCGGCGGATCCGGGCGGGCAATGCCTTGTTCGTATTTTCTCCTGACATGACTGCCTGATGCGTATTGATTCGCGCATGGTTGCATGGCAAATGTAACGCGTTCCCGGCCGCTTCGCAGCCACGGAACCGAGACAAGCCCGCATACCAATCTCGTGAGGTCCCCATGCGAAACGGCGCACCCTTCCAAGAGACCGGCCAGCCCGGCGTTCATCCGTCATCCCGCGTCGCGCGCGCGGCGTTTTTCTCCTTCGCCGCCCTGGCGCTTGCGGCCTCCCTCCTTTGCGCGGGTCCGCCTCCGGCCCGGGCGTTGACCGACTTGGATTACGACTACCTGCTCAACCGCTCCAAGGATTTCGCCCAGGCCGAAGAGCTCCTCAGGGACTCCTGGGCGCGGCTCAAGGACAGGTCCTCCCCGGAGCGCTTCGCAACCCTGGTCTCGGCCCAACGTCAATGGCTTTCCAAAGAGCGCGATCAGGAAGCGAAAAAGTACTTTGACCAAGGGCAACCGCTCGAAGAGGCCTATGCCCGGGTCTCCAGGGAGCGGGCCGCCTGGCTGGACGCGATCGAGTCAAGCAAGGAGAAGGCGGCGTTTCAGGAGGATTCCGGGCGGGCGGCCGCCATCTCCTGCCTGAGCGGGGATTGCCGGAACGGCCAGGGCGTCGCCGAATACGCCGACGGATCCCGTTACGAGGGGAAATTCGTCGATGGCCGACGGAGCGGACACGGAACGCTCGATCTGAAAAACGGAACGCGCTACACAGGCGGATTCAGCGACGACGCCATGACCGGCATTTTCAAGATCGACTACCCCAACGGCAATTCCTACGTTGGCGACCTCAAAAACGGGAAGCTCGACGGACATGGAATCTACGCCTGGGCCGATGGGAAACAATACGGCGGAGCCTTTCACGACAACGCCGCCAGCGGCCAGGGAACCATGATCTATCCCGACGGCTCGCAATACGAAGGGGAATTCAGACAGTGGGGCATAAACGGCGAGGGGACGAAAACCGACGCCTCGGGACATGCCGTCCACGGCGTCTGGGAGGGCGGCGTCCTCGTCCGGGAAACGCCCGCCCCCGTCGCCAAGACCGAACCAGGGACGGCGCCGGTCGCGCAGATGAAGCCGGAGCCCGTATCCGCCGCGCCCGTCGCATCCGTCGAAGCCGCGAAGCCCGGTCCGAATCCGAAATGGGGCTATATCGACAAGACCGGCAAAATCGTCATCCCTCCGCAATTCGACGACGCGTTTTCCTTCTCCCATGGCATGGCGATCGTCAACGTCAAAGGCCGGAAGGGGTTGATCGACATCACGGGACGCACGCTCCTCGAACCCAAGTACAGGGAAATATGGATCGAGGAAGACGGGCTGATATCGGTTCAGGACCAGCGCTTGAATTGGAGCCTGTTGCGTTCGGATACCACGCCGATTTTCAATGACGTGTTCGGGAATCGGCTGGTCTACTCGGAGGGGATAATATGGGTTCCAACCCCGCCTTCCGGGAAACCTGTTAGTTTTTCAGCTTATTATGCGACCGGTCAACGTGTTTTCACCCTGCCCGCCCAGGAGACGCATGCGTTCAATGAAGGATTGGCCGCCGTCCTGATCCCTGAAACCGGATGGGGATTCGTCGACCGTGAAGGATCGTTCGTTATCACGCCACAATATCACGCCGTCGATGATTTCCATGACGGCATGGCGGAGTATTCCGAGGACGGGAACGATTGGGGCTATCTCGATACGGACGGCAAAATGGCGATTTTCACAGGTCCGCAACACGGGGCTCGGTTTGAAAACGGCCGATCGACTATTAGAGACTATTTACGCAGGGAAATCCTCATGGACAAACAAGGACGCCAGCTGTCGAATTCGTATTCCTATATACACAGATTCCATGAAGGAATCGCGGTTGTCGACACAGGCTCCAAGTACGGCGCCATCGACGCCACAGGCCGCGAAGTCATCCCCCCAACGAAAATCTGGCTGGATGGTTTCCATGAAGGCTTGGCCGCCGCCCAATCCGAAGATGGCGCGCTCGGTTACGTTGACAAGACCGGGACCATGGTCATCAAAGTCGACGCGGAGCAATTGAGAGAATTCACAAACGGCCTGGCTCCAGCCAAGAGCGGCGGGAAATGGGGGCTCCTGAATACGAAGGGCGAGTGGGTTCTTCGCCCGACGTCCGAAGTTTACCCGTTTACCTCCGACGGCATATGGGGGTTTGGCGACAAGAGAAAAATCGGGTTCATGGATTCATCGGGACACGTTTTCGTTGATGCGATTTTCATCAACACAAAAGGCTTTCAGGAAGGGTTAGCCGCTGTGGAGATGAATACGGCGTCCGGCCCGGACGCGGACTGCGGAGATGAAAACGAAAAATTCATCAACCATGTAATGGAGTTTCCAGCGCATTGCGGACCATTTGACCTGGTGGAACGTATCCATGGACTCGCCGAAGAGGTTTGCGGGCCTCTCTTGCGCCTAAAGATTCAAACCTTTGGAACATGCTCATACGGGGACATGCCGTTTACGGAGGACGACTACATATGGGTGAAGGCCAGCGATTGCACGAAATACTACTAGCCGCGCCTACGAATTTCGCCCCGTATGCGCGTATGATGAAATGACCGCGCCGTTTCCCAACTGAAGGCCCGGGCCTGATGGCGGCCCCGATCGCCGCCCGACGAACAGGCGCCTTTCGCGAAGTCGCGCCAGCTCATCCCAAGGCGCGGCCGCCCCTTCAAGATATCCTTCGGCAAGCCGTCCAGGCGCCCTCCCCGCCCCGGCGACGCCGTTTCGCATTCGGGAAGCCGAAACATGCGCCCCCCCTTGCCAGAAGCCGCCTGCCGGAACACAATAGCGCAATGGCCTCGCCTTTCGCGTTTCCGGCGTCCTGGCGAAGCCCCGCCGTTTCGGAGGCGGTCCATGCACGAAATCCTCTTCGCCTGTTCCTTCATGCTCCTCGGCCTGGCCGCCGGAACCTTCGGCGCGCTTATCGGCGCGGGGGGCGGCTTCGCGCTCATGCCGGTCCTGCTCCTGCTCTATCCCGCCGAGAGTCCGGCGCTGCTTGCCAGCATCTCCCTGCGGTCGTCGTTTTCAACGCGGCCTCGGGCTCCGAGGCCTACTCCCGGATGGGCCGGATCGACGACAAGACCGGTCTGATCTTCGCGGCCGCGGCCGCGCCCGGGGCGGTCTTCGGGGCCATGCCCGTTGGCGTCGCTCCGAGGCGCCTGTCCGACGCCGTATTCGGAGCGGCCCTGGCCGCCGGGGCGGCGTTTCTCATGATCGGCGCGAAGCGAAAAGGCGTTTCACGGCGATTTTTCAAGACGCCCTGGTTCATCGTGGCGATGGCCGCGCGCATGCGTTCACGCACCGCGAGCCCGTGGCGGCCGCAGGGCCGCCCGGCCGTCGCCCCATCCGGACGGCGCATCCGGTTGGCCTTTGATCAGGGCGTCCTTGTTTTGGACAATGCGGCGCCAGTCCGCCCCGCGCGGTGAAGAGGCCATACCGGCAACATTCCGATGTCATTGCCGGCCACCTCCAATTTCCTACAAAATCGTTCCATAAGTTTGCTTTTTTTGCTTGCTGAAATCCATGAAAGGGCTATTTTGAAGCGTCTGTTGTAGGACTTTCAAATGCCGGAAATTATCATTCTTGTGTCAGCATCCCTCTGCTGCATTTTAGCTTTCCTCTTCAAAAAGAATCCTATTATCTGGTTTCTTTGGGGATGCTTCTTACCTATCATATCTCTGGCGCTCCTTGTTCTCATTGCATTATGCGAAAGATGCCGGGAAAGAAACGGCTGCAAGTATCTGGAAAAGTGCAAAACCGCATGGTTTGATCTAAAAAACGGCAGCTTTCTCAACAAAGACAACCAACACAAACGCTTACGCCACATCGATTTCATTAAGCACATCCAAAACGACAAAGACAAGGATTAGCGGCGCGTTCGACCGCGAAGACCCCGGCGTGATTGCTCCCGCCCTTGACGTGATCGCAGCCGAAACGTTGGTTCAAGCGCTGACTCCCGGGCCTGCTTGCGGCCTGGTTCGAGGACGACAGCGAGCCCCCAAGAGGGCCTACGGAAGAAATCTCCCAGGGAATGCATCCGCTCATTGAAACCCGCTGACTGTCAGTTTAGCGGGGCAATTCCCAACCATCAGCCCCCGGGAACGCCGATCAAGGGACGTGAAGCCATTCGCGCCATGTTCGAACGCGCATTCGCCCGGGCGGCCCTGGTCTGCGTGGCAAAGAGCCTCTTCGATGACGGCGATTGAGCCGTCCCGGAACGAAGCGCCCCTGGGCCTGCGCGGCTGTGTTTTTTTCAGGTGAAGGACGGGTTCATCGTCATGCGGCGCGGCTACGGGGACAAGCCGACGTTCGTGCGGCCGCATGGCCCGCCGCTGACGGAAAATGAGACTGCCCGGCGGATCCGGGCGGGCAATGCCTTGTTCGTATTTTCTCCTGACATGACTGCCTGATGCGTATTGATTCGCGCATGGTTGCATGGCAAATGTAACGCGTTCCCGGCCGCTTCGCAGCCACGGAACCGAGACAAGCCCGCATACCAATCTCGTGAGGTCCCCATGCGAAACGGCGCACCCTTCCAAGAGACCGGCCAGCCCGGCGTTCATCCGTCATCCCGCGTCGCGCGCGCGGCGTTTTTCTCCTTCGCCGCCCTGGCGCTTGCGGCCTCCCTCCTTTGCGCGGGTCCGCCTCCGGCCCGGGCGTTGACCGACTTGGATTACGACTACCTGCTCAACCGCTCCAAGGATTTCGCCCAGGCCGAAGAGCTCCTCAGGGACTCCTGGGCGCGGCTCAAGGACAGGTCCTCCCCGGAGCGCTTCGCAACCCTGGTCTCGGCCCAACGTCAATGGCTTTCCAAAGAGCGCGATCAGGAAGCGAAAAAGTACTTTGACCAAGGGCAACCGCTCGAAGAGGCCTATGCCCGGGTCTCCAGGGAGCGGGCCGCCTGGCTGGACGCGATCGAGTCAAGCAAGGAGAAGGCGGCGTTTCAGGAGGATTCCGGGCGGGCGGCCGCCATCTCCTGCCTGAGCGGGGATTGCCGGAACGGCCAGGGCGTCGCCGAATACGCCGACGGATCCCGTTACGAGGGGAAATTCGTCGATGGCCGACGGAGCGGACACGGAACGCTCGATCTGAAAAACGGAACGCGCTACACAGGCGGATTCAGCGACGACGCCATGACCGGCATTTTCAAGATCGACTACCCCAACGGCAATTCCTACGTTGGCGACCTCAAAAACGGGAAGCTCGACGGACATGGAATCTACGCCTGGGCCGATGGGAAACAATACGGCGGAGCCTTTCACGACAACGCCGCCAGCGGCCAGGGAACCATGATCTATCCCGACGGCTCGCAATACGAAGGGGAATTCAGACAGTGGGGCATAAACGGCGAGGGGACGAAAACCGACGCCTCGGGACATGCCGTCCACGGCGTCTGGGAGGGCGGCGTCCTCGTCCAGGAAACGCCCGCCCCCGTCGCCAAGGCCGAACCCGAAACGGCGTCTGGAAATCAGACCGCCCCGGCGCCAACTGAGAAGACCCCGCCAACCGGGCAGGCGGCGCCCACGGCGCAGAGCGCCCCGGACGAGCGCGTCGCTTCCGTCGCGCCCTCGGACGCGAACCCCAAATGGGGCTACATTGACAAAACCGGGAAGGTCGTCATCGAGCCGCGATTCACCGATGTCTCTCTCTTTTCCGGCGGCGTGGCGCGGGTCAAGACCGACAAGGGATATGGCCTGATCGACAAAACCGGACGGATGGTCGTCAAACCGGAATACCAGGCCCTCGAAATCGGGGACGACGTGTTCATCCCGGCGCAAAACAACTATCGCTGGGGCGTCTTGCGCACGGATGGTTCAACCATCGTCGAACCGATTTACAAGGAGCCGGTGGTCTACTCCGAGGGATTGGCCTGGGTTCCCGATCCCGACTCCACGGAACAGCTCAGCCTCTACCGCATCCTCGATGCGAACGGACGGCCCATAACCACCGTCCGCCTGCATTATCCCCAACCCTTCCACGACGGTCTCGCCGCATTCAGGGACGTCAAGGGCTGGGGCTATGTGGACGGAACGGGCAAGATCGTCATCGAACCCCGGTTCGCGAAGGCGGAAGCCTTTCATGAAGGTCTTGCGGAAGTCTCCCTGAGCAGAGGGAAAAAAGGATACGTCGATAAGACGGGCGCCATGGTCATCGAACCGATCTACGACGCTACGTCTCCCTTTGAAAACGGCGTGGCCCAAGTCAGATCGGGAGACGAGACGATGCTCATCGACAAGAATGGCAAGCGACTCACCGACCGCGCCTTTTCCCGGATCGACGCGTTCAAGAACGGACTGGCGACCTTCAGGGACAGCGGCGGGTTGTACGGCGTGATCGATGCGAAGGGGCGTACGATCATCGAGCCCAAATTCGCGGTCATGTCGGATTTTATCGGCGGACTGGCCGGCGTCGAATTCGGCGACGGCGGCTACGGCTTCGTGGACGCGTCCGGGAAGACGATTCTGAGTCTCGACGGGAAATTGCCGGGAGCGTTCCATGACCACATCGCCTCGGTGATGGAGAACGGCGAATGGGGCTTTATCGACGAGAACGGGAATTGGCTCGTAAAGCCGGTCTACAAGGCGCCGCCGTACTATTCGGAAGGCCTTTGGGTCGTGGAGGTTAATGGAAGATGGGGATTTCTCGACGCCAAAGCAAAAATGATCATCAACCCGATCTATACCCGCGCGGGCTGGTTCACGGAAGGACTCGCGCCGGTGGAGATGAACGTCGAGCCGGGTTCGAAAGGACGTTGCGGTCCCGCGAGCGGGACCTTCGCCGTGGGCGATACGGCGTCTTTCCAAACGCCCTGCCTTTCGGGCATGAAGGATGACGCCATCACGATTCAGGGCGTAGTCGAAATTGTTTGCGGCGCCCATTTGCTGGTACGAGCCCGCTTGAACGGCAACTGCTGGAACATGAAGGAAGGGAACGCGCCGGAACGGGTCATCTGGAAGAACGCGGACGACTGCGCCCTGGCCGTGAAAGGCGGCTCGCCGAACGCCGCGCCCTGAATGGAGGATGGAGGGAGGAAACGCCCTCCGCCCTTTCCCAAGTTTCCGTGAAATCCGTTACGATTCCAAGCCGCCCGATGCGGCGTCTGAGGGTCATTGCGCGAAAAGCGTCTCCACGAACGCCTCCCCCTTGCCAGAAGCCGCCTGCCGGAGCACAATAGCGCAATGGCCTCGCCTTTCGCGTTTCCGGCGCTATGGCGAAACGCCCGCCGCTTCGGAGGCAGTCCGTGCACGAAATCCTGTTCGCCTGCTCCTTCATGCTCCTCGGCCTGACCGTCGGGACCTTCGGTACGCTCATCGGCGCGGGGGGCGGCTTCGTGCTCATGCCGATCCTGCTGCTGCTCTATCCCGCCGATAGCCCGGCGCTGCTTACCAGCATCTCCCTGGCAGTCGTCTTTTTCAACGCGGCCTCGGGCTCCGAGGCCTACTCCCGGATGGGCCGGATCGACTACAAGACCGGTCTGATCTTCGCGGCCGCGGCCGTGCCCGGGGCGGTCTTCGGGGCCATGACCGCTGGCGTCGCCCCGAGGCGCCTGTTCGACGCCGTATTCGGGGCGGCTCTGGTCGCCGGGGCGTTGTTTCTCATGATCAACACGAAGCGAAAAGGCGGCGAGACGGCGCGAAACGCAACCGGCCTGACCACGCGCCGTCTGGTGGAACATGACGGTACGGTCCACGAATACGCCTTTCGCCTGCGCGACGGCGTGCTCATCAGCCTGGGCGTGGGCTACATTTCGAGTTTTCTGGGCATCGGCGGTGGCATCGTGCACGTTCCCGCCCTGATCTACATCCTGAATTTCCCGGTGCACATCGCCACCGCCACCTCGCATTTCATCCTTGCCATCATGGCCCTGGCCGGGACGCTGGTCCACGTGGCCAGCGGCGTGTTCGAGCACGGCGTCCACCGGGCCATCTTCCTGTCGATCGGCGTCCTGGCTGGGGCCCAGCTCGGGGCGCGTCTTTCCAATAGGGTCAAGGGCCGGGGCATCATCCTGAGCCTGGCCCTGGCCCTGGTCTTCGTCGGCTTGCGCATCCTTTTCCAGGCTTTTTCCTCCAAGGGCTAGCGCGGCGGCAAAACAAGATGCTCTTTTCAAGACAATTCATGCGCGCATCGCGACGCCGCGCGTTTCCCGGGCGCATTGCGAGAACGCGATCGCGCCACACCGGCGCGAACCAAGGCGCCGCGTCCGGCTGACCGGGGATGTCCCCGCGCATGCGGAACCGGACGCGTCCCGCCCGGTTTTCCATCGCTCATCCCCGCCTGTTGAAACGCGCGCACTCCATCCCGGGACGCCGCCAGAGCGCCTGACGGGAAGATGCGAGGCAAACGGGAAGGCGCTGGCCGGCATGCCCCTCTCAAGGCTGTCCGGCAAACGCCGTGCGCCTTACTCAGTCAGATGCGCCGTGAATTTCTCGACCCCGGACCAGCATGCTTTCTGAATGATGTTTCTTGAAACGTTATCAGGAGTAATACGGAAACCTTGATTTTCCGACACGGAATTCCTCGCTGACGCCAAGAACTGAAAAAGGTGAAATCCACATGCTCAGCTTGCCCCAGATCGACGGTTATGGACTCCCCGGAATTGACGGCGTCCAGCAGAAGACGCCGCAGTTCGTGAAATCGCGTCACGCCGCAATCACCGGAGAATTTGAGTTCCATGTCAGGCCTCCAATGCGCTGGGTTGGCGTTTCGGGGTTGTTCCGCGCTTGATGGCCAGGCTTATGATCTGCGCCGGGTCCAAAATGAGCAGCGCCCTGCCCTCGCCCGTGATCGAGGCGCCGGTCAGGCCCGGCAACCCCGCCAGATAGTCCTCCAGGGGTTTGATGACGATCTCCTCGCGACGAAGGAGCGCGTCGACGGCTATGCCGACGCCCTCGTCTCCATTGTCCAATATCAACAGGGCGACATCTTCTTCCGCCTCTCTTTCACAGCCCCGGGAGCGTTCAATGCCGAGCAGATCCCCGAGGCGCGCCACAGCCACGACCTTCCCCCGCAAGGAGGTCGCCTGGCCGTCGAGCATCTTCTTCAGCCGGCGCCTCGGGATCTTGACGGTTTCCCGCACCGCCTCCACGGGCAGGGCCAAGTCGTTGCCGCCCACCCTGACAAGCAAGGCTTCGACAACGGCCAGGGTCAAGGGGAGGACAAGGCGGATAGTCGTGCCCTGGCCTTTTCGGACTGGATATCGAGAACGCCGCCAAGCTTTTTTCAGGTTCGTCATGACCACGTCCATGCCCACTCCGCGCCTGGAGATGTCCGTGATGGTCTTGGCCGTGCTGAATCCGGGTTGAAGGATGAATTCGAAAAGCTCTTCGCGCCCCATGGTTCCCACCCGTTCCGGCGAAACCAGGTCGCGCTGGATGGCCTTGTTGAGGATGGCTTCCGGATCGAGCCCCGCGCCGTCGTCCGATACCTTGATGACGATGACGTTACCCTGGTGGGCCGCGCTGAACGTGATTACGCCTTGAGCGGATTTGCCGCCTTCAGCCGATTTTCCGCGGCTTCTATGCCGTGATCCGCGGCGTTGCGAACCAGAGGGACCAGCGGATCGCCGATGCCTTCCGCCACCCCCTTGTCGAGCTCGGTCTCTTCGCCGGCCATGACAAGTTCGACTTGCTTGCCGGATTTCTGCGAAATGTCCCGAATGTTCCTGGTGAATTTCATGAATACGGTGCGCCCGGCGGCATCTTCCCGAAACTGAAATCGCATGGCGCCTCGCTACATAACCCTCACCACTGCCTCCCGACGATTCCTTCGTCAATGCGAGCACGAACCCACAACATAGACGAGCCTTCGTTCTTCGGGGTTACTCGCTGGAGCATATTTACGGCGAGGCCCTTCATCGCCCCGACTCCAATGTCCCGTCCTGCCGGCGCCTTTTTAGCATGGCGCGTAGACGTTCAGCAGAAAAACGGCTGGCTTGATCTTGCGTTCTTGATTGTCGCGTCCTGGAGCATTTGGAAGAGATTCCTGTTGCAGGTGACCTGCCCCCCTATTGTCTCCCAAGCCAAACACTCCCAATTACCGGCGCGTCTGAAGTCCGTTACGCAGCCATTGTTTGACTTCGGACGGATTTGTAAGCGTAATCCATTGTAAATCGCCATTATTCTTACCCATGATGTTCAAGACTTCAAGGCGTTCCTTTTTACGGTACTTCCAAATGTATTGCAAAAAGGGAAAGTCAACCTTTTGCGGACAGCCAACGGCCTGCATTTCTCCACCATGCAACAACCACCTCTTTGTTACTCTCCAGAAGCAAATCCAACGATTGAAGTCCAGGAAAATAACAGTGTCCGCATAATGAACTCTGAGGGCCATGGTCCGAGCAAAATTTCCATCAATGATCCAGCTGTCTTTTTTCAGCTCCACCTTTAGCAAGCGCTTAAAGTCCGCTTTTTCTCTTGCTACCCACCCTGGTTTCCAAAACAGATTGTCCAGATGGATGAGAGGCAAATTCAACCTTCGCGACAACTCCCTTGACAACGTAGACTTTCCTGAACCGCTACATCCAATGACCAGTATGCGTTTCATCACCAATTCCGCACTGCTCCATTTTCGCTTCATGCAATCACTTTCTGAATCAATCAATAACCTGAAATCGATGTGCTTGCGAATTATCCACAGAATCATGCGATTTTTGTAGTCGTATACAGCGTAGAATCCAAAGCCCATATGTCTTGTTTTCATTTTTTTCTGAGATCATCTGTACTTACCGGTTTGCTTTACTGAGCATTCCAGCAACGCATGAGCTGTACCGTGATGAAATATCACCGTAAAGACCCCCCTTCAACGTGGAGCAGCGCCAAAGGCAGACATGTCCGCGTGGCGCCATGCCGGACAACAAAAAAAGGGTTACATCCAACATGATGTAACCCGTTGATATTCTTGATTGGTGACCCGGCAGGAATCGAATCATCGCACCAACATACTGAATTTAATCAAAATACTTGATTAGGATTTTTTGTGTTGCCCCCAAAGTTGCCCCCATTTTCATTTTCCTTGAAAATTCTTTTGGAGGCGGCCTTGATCGTCGAGGCCCCTTCCCCGCCCGCTAATCAACGTGACAAAACGGACCACCCGGCAACCTGAATCGCCCGCCCTTCTCCGCCACCTTGCCCACCGCGACAAGCTGTTGAACGGTCCTCGGCTTCTCACCTGGCGGCACGTCCAATTGGAGCTTGAGCAAGGCGTCATAGCGCCGGGCGATGCGGTGACAGGCTTCCCTGCATTCCATGGTGCTCCACTTAACAAGTTTGCGTTGCATCCGGTTGCCCTCAAGCCGAGATGCGAAATAGACTTGTTTTTTGATCTGGCTGCGTATATCTACCTTGCGGAAATCAAAAGTGAAAGATACAATTGTATACAACAATAGTATAGATAGATTGCTATTCTTTCTATCTATTGCCGCAATGACGATAAGCGGAACTTATTTAATTCTCGGATTTGCCCCGCCCATATTATACAAACACAACGATGTCGCAGCCTCTACGCTGAGAGCCTTAGGAGGCGCGATTTGTCATCAAATGCCATCACGGTGCATCTGGATTCGCGATTTCCCTTGCGGGCTATGCGCAAAGTGTCTCGGATTTTATGTGGGCATTTTTTCTGCGTCTGTTTTCTTCACTGTAAACAGAACAACCATGAAAAATGCTGTCTCCATCCCTCTATCACTACTCCTTATTCCAATATTGCTTGATTCTATTTTAGGATTTACGGCGAACGATACTGAGTATTATCTCTACATAAATTTCTCTCTTTCTACAGCTTCTGGAATCGGACTTATTTTCTTCCTGTTCAACACAATTTCCCATGGAGGCTTCGCAATGCATCTTACAAGAAAATGTTTCCCTGCACTACTTTTTGTACTTATTGTGCTTGATCTCTACGGATTTTCCGTCGCTCTTGGGCAGGAACCTCCGCAAGTCGAACCGGCTCCAACATCCGTCGTTTTGCCAGGAGGAACAGGCGTAATCCTTCAGGTTGAGGGAGGAATAACCACCAAGGAAACGCGCGAGGGCGATCTTGTCCCTCTACATGTTGTCTCGCCTGTACGCGTCGGCGACACCGTAGTCATTCGCGGCGGGACTCCCGCGCGGGGAGTCGTCGCAATGGCCCGCTCGGCTTCTTCATGGGGAGGAGCCGGGGAATTGGTTATCGAGGCAAAATATGTTTACGCTATCGACGGCTCGGAAGTGTTAATTTCCGGTTCGTCAAGCCGCCGGGGAGAGACTTCGCACGGGGCATCCGCAGCCGTCGCGGTTGGCGCTGGAATCATATGCTTGCCCCTGGCTCTAACAGGCGCCGCAGTGAAGGGCGAAGAAGGGCGCGTGTTGCCAGGGTTTGAACTGGTGGCAAGAACACTGAACGATCAGACGATACGACTTCTTCCCGAGAAGGAACAGCTTGAAATTCAAGCGCAGCAAGAAAAAGCGCTTCGTGAGCAACAGGCCGCAGCCGCCGTAAGAGCGCAGCAAATTCGAGAGGAAGAAGAAAGACGCAAAAAGAAGAATAAGTCGAGCTTGAACAAATAGCCAATTCATCCTGGCCCGGCGGCGCGCAACAAGCCCGCCGGGCCACTTTTCATTCAGCCAGACAAAAATGAGGCGGCCCGCCTCCCGAAAGTGACAGGCCGCCTTGTCGTCGAGGTCCGCGTCAGGCCGCCCGTCTTCGCTTCACCTTGCGGTCAAATTCGCCCCACACGCCCTCATAGGTCCGATTCCGAACCCGAGTAAGCCGGGCCTCGGCGGAAGCCACGAGAGAGGCCAGGACGCGCCCGGCGTCGGGATCGGACTTGCTTAGGACTCCCGCAAAGGCCCGGATCGGGTCCAGGCCTTCGCGGGTTGCGGTTTCGATTTCAGCGGGGAGGTTCCGCCAGAAGTCGGGGAGCTTCACGCGGCTTCCTGGGAGTCGGCAACTCTTTTCACTGCATTCGGACTTCTTTTCCCCCATCCGTCATTGTCCAGGACTCCAACGCATTCCTGAATACGGCGGAAAACCACTGCGAAAACCGGAGCTATCACGTCGCCTTTAATCCTGTCGGCACCTTCCAAACCGATGGCTTCCAGAAGTTCGGCGGCACAGTGGGACAATTCCATGATTTCGGTAATCGGGTCGTGAGGGCTATTCACGGTGGGCCTCCTGTTCGATAACGGTCTCACTCAGGGCCTCGACCACGGCGGCAACGTCCGTCTCATCCGGGTAGGGTTTAGCGAACCGCTCCACAAAGACGGCATTGGCCTTGACCACAGCATTGCAAAGGAATTCCCTCTGTGTGAAACCGAGGCTCCCCCTGTCCTGGGCCTCGCGCAAAACCTTGATGGCCTCGCGCTCATAGGCGGTTTGAGGCAGGAAGGGCGCGCTCCCGTCAGCGATGGCCGCCAATTCTCGGGCCTTACCCGCAAGTTCTTTCTGCTCCTCTGCCTTGTCATAAATCGCGGTAGACAGGTCATACAGAAGTCCGGCCGCTCCTTCTGCGTTTGGGTCTCCAGCACATAGAGCGCTGGCGATAACTTCGACTTTGTTTTCAAGCGCATAGAGAAACCTGGAAGTGTCTTCAATTCCCCGTAGTACCCTTTCCCCGATTTCACCGCCTGGAATTTGTTCCTTACGCATGGTCCACCTCCTGGTCGGCAATAACGGCCTCATGAACCGCTTCACCCATGGTCTTGTCGAATTTTTCGAGAAGCACCGTCAGGACTTCGCCCACCTGCCAGGGATGAATGTCTGAGGGGATATTGTCCGCCTTGGAATTCTGCATGATCTCCGCGAAGCATTGCAGCGGAAGAATCGCACCGGCAAAACCTTTACGAAGTAACTTCATGTCCATCAGCGCCTTGTCCTTGGGCATCGCGGGGTTGGGGTTGCCTTGGTCCATGTCGTTCTGTAGAGATTCGGTAGCCATTCCATACCTCCTAAGTGCGGTTAATGGTCAGGCCTCGGCGTGGTGTCCTACCACCTTGCCGGGGCCGCTTCATTTCCTCGTCAGCTTTGCCTGTCGCCTTCCTCCTTGGCGGGGTTGTCCCGCCCGGCCAAGAACTCTTCAAGGGCTTCCAGGGGGATTTTCCAGGTCCGCCCGGCTTTGACGGCTCGAATCTGGCCTTCCTGGATCATGGCGGTTGCGGTGTTCCGATGGACGGCCAGGGCCGCCGCCAATTCGTCAAGGGATAAGACGCGGGCCGGGTTGTCCTGCCCCTCCATGTACTAGATCGGAAGAGCACACGTCTGAACTCCAGTCACGGCTACATCTCGTA